>DATLWQ010000136.1:0-3007 GCA_035576225.1 Fimbriimonadaceae bacterium
CGACTCTTGAGCAATCCCAGGCTCAAGGCCAGGTGGGCCTGGTCTCGATTCGGCATTGAGCCTGGGATTGCTCAAGAGTCGAGAATCACCATCTCCGTCGACCCGCCGGCGGGCGTTCCCCTCTGGAGCGTTGCCGAGTACCGGCTCTATGCAATTCTGCGTGACTAAGGCAAATTTGCCAGTCCCGGCAATGCCCACAGAGGTGGAAAGAACCCAAAGGAGTAAGTCATATGCTGGGCCTCATCGGTTACGCTGTCGCGGGCTTCGCCGTCGCCGCGGTCCTCACCGTGGTGTACGCGCTGTTCAGACCGATCAAGAAGAACGACGACATCCTCTCTTGGCGGGTGTTCGCCGTCATCTACGTCCTCACTCTGGTCGGACCGTACCTCTACGTGGAGTTCATGACGCACATGTACGGCGCGCCCATGCTGACGGCGATCAAAGACACCGTCTACGAAGAGAGCCCCGCAGCGAAGTTCGACTACTACAAGGTCTTGAGGTGCAAGGACGATAAGGCGCGGGTTCTGGCCGTGTTCACTGAGCGCAGCAAGTGGGGCGCCGACGAGCATACGGTAATGGCTATGGACCTGGAGAAGAAGAACGGCAAGTGGGAGTCCACGGACTTCAACTGGGTGACGTCCGACATGCGTAACAAGGACAGCACGCCCATGCCGCCCTACTGGTAGGGGCCCAAACGGCTAAAATCTCCTGCATGACCCTGCGGGAGATCCTGCACGCCCATATCCCGACGCTTTCGCGCAAGAGCACCTTGCGCGACGCCGTCGATAAGATGGACGTCTATCAGTTTCCCGCCCTTGTCGTCGTGGACGACGACCACGCGCCGATCGCAGTCCTCACCGAGGGCGACGTCTGCCAGGCTGTCCGCCAGCGGGGGAACGTCACCAGCCTCGCCAACGAACCGGCCAGCACCTTCGCGACCAAGGATCCCACCACCGCCAACCCCGACATGGAGGTCAGCGACGCTCTGCACCTCATGCTCAGCAGCGGTTTGACGATCCTGCCGGTGGTCGAGAGCGACCGCCTCTCCGGGGTCGTCCTGAGGATCGATCTCATGCAGGCGATGCTGACCGACGCGGTAAAGGAGACAACATGATTGAAGAGGGCTCCGAGTTTCCAGACTTTTCCCTGCCGTTGGACGACGGCTCAGTCCTTTCCAAGAGGGACCTCTCAGGCTACAGGTTCGTCGTCTTCGCCTACCCCAAGGACCTCACCGCCGGCTGAACAGTCGAGGCGACGCAGTTCAGCGACGCACTGCACAAGTTCGGCAAGGTCAAAGTCTTCGGCCTGAGCCCCGACTCCGTCAAGTCCCACCAGAAGTTCGTCGAGAAAGAGCGCCTCAAAGTGCCCCTCATCGCAGACGAGGAGCGGGCCCTCATCGAGCCGCTTGGCGTCTGGATCGAGAAGTCAATGTACGGCAAGAAGTACTTTGGCGTCGCCAGGGCCACCTTCCTCGTTGGCCCTGACGGCAAGGTCGAACGAGTCTGGCAGAGCGTCAAAGCGGACGGTCACGCCGCAGAGGTCTTAGCGGCGTTATAATAGTGCCGGAAATGGCATCAAAGCGATCGGCGCCCGCCATCACGGCGATGAAGGCGAAGGGCCAGAGGATCGTCAGCGTCACTGCCTACGACTACCCCTCGGCATCGATAGCAGACGCCTGCGACGTCGATCTCATCCTCGTGGGCGACTCGCTCGGCAACGTCGTCCTCGGTTACGAGAACACCATCCCGGTGACCCTCGAAGAGATGGAGCACCACACACGCGCCGTCCGACGCGGAGTCAAGGAGGCCCTCCTCGTCGCCGACCTGCCCTTCGGTTCCTACAACTCCTCAGTCCAGCAGGCCGTCGACTCCTCGGTCCGGCTCATGAAGGCCGGTGCGGAGGCTGTGAAACTCGAGGGCCCGTACACGGAGGCCATCCGCGCGGTCACCAAGGCGGGCATCCCCGTCATGGGCCACGTCGGAATGACCCCGCAGTCCGTCAACAAGTTCGGTGGCTTCAAGGTACAGGGCAAGGGCGAGAGCGCACAGGCCGTCCGCGAAGCCGCCTGTCAGATCGAGGACGCCGGCGCGTTTTCCATCGTCCTCGAACTCGTCCCCGCCGACCTCGCAATGACGATCACGAAAAGCCTAAGCATCCCGACGATCGGGATCGGCGCCGGACCGCACTGCGACGGTGAAGTCCAGGTGTTCCACGACGTCATGGGCCTGAGCGAACAGGTCTTCAAGCACGCCAAGGACTACGTAAACGCGCGGTCGCTCATGGTCGAGGGGCTCAGGAAGTACACGGACGAAGTGCGCAACAACAAGTTCCCGACCGAAGAGAACAGTTTTTGAAAGTCCTCAGGTCGATCCAAGAGGTGAGGGGCTATAGGGCAGGGAAGGGCGACCTCGCGCTTGTACCCACCATGGGCGCGTTCCACGACGGCCACGTCGAACTCATGCGTCGCGCGCGGAAAGACTTCGACGACGTCTGCGTCTCCCTCTTCGTCAACCCAGCCCAGTTCGGTCCGAACGAAGACTTCGCGGCCTATCCGCGAGACGAAGCCCGCGACTTCGAGGTCGCGAAGCAGGCCGGAGTTGGAGCCATCTTTGCCCCCTCCGTCGAGGAGATGGCGATGGACACCGAGACCAGGGTCGTCGTCAAGGGCGTCTCCGAACTGTGGGAGGGCGAGGCACGGCCGGGCCATTTCGAAGGGGTCGCGACAGTCGTGCTCAAACTGTTCAATATCGTGGGGCCGACAGCCGCCTATTTCGGTCTAAAAGATCTTCAGCAATGTTCAGTGATCAAGAAGATGTGTAAAGACCTTGATGTAGACATTGACATCCGCCTCGTTGAGACAGTGAGGGAGCCTTCGGGCCTCGCGATGTCGAGCAGAAACGCATACTTTGACCAAATTCAGCGCGCGGCGGCGGCAAAAATGTTTCATACAATGCAATCTGCCGTAACCAGTGCTAAGGATTCAGGCTCTTCCCTTAGAGAGGTCGAG
>DATLWQ010000137.1:0-5835 GCA_035576225.1 Fimbriimonadaceae bacterium
CTCCGACCTGGAGTTTCACCTCGCCAGCCGAGGCTCTCACGGCGGTGAGGCAGCACAGTGCGAGCATGAACGTCTTCATTTGGCCAACAACATTTTAGCGGCTTTGACTCCGCTGGCGTACGCGTGCTCGATCCGTCCGCCCTCGACACCGTCCCCGGCGATGACGACGTGCTTGCCGTGGGCGTTCACGCTCTCGAACCGCGAGACGGTCTCCGCCTGGCTCCGCTCGAACCGCACGACCTCAGTCACCACAGGCGTCTCGAACCCCTTGCCCAGGACTCGCTCGACGTCGACCAGCGCATCATTGACGATGTCCTCGGACTTCGCGCCGAAGTTCCACTTGCTGAACTTTGGCCCCATCTGCACGACGATCGCCGTGCAGCCCTTGGGCGCGCGACCGGGCACTTTGAGGTTCTCGATGCTCAGCCAATGCATCGGGTGAACCGACTCTTCGGCGACGATCGCGTGGTAAGGAGCGTCGAACTCCCGCTCAAAGCCCAGGAGGACGCTGAGGCAGGAGCGATAGCGCGTGTTGTTGGCGTGTGTGTCGACACCCGCCGAGCGCGCGAGTTTCAGCGCCTCGTCGACGAACGTCGCCAGTACGACGCTGTCATAGGCTTCACCAAGCACCTCGTACTTCCCTTCGTATTCATTGACATCTATAACGTGGCAATCGAAGCGGACGTCGAGGTCTTCGGCGATGAGTTGCGCAAAGTGGTTGATGCCCTGCTTATAGCAGTAGCGGGGCGTCGGCGGGAGTCCTGCACCGAGGAAGATACGCCGACCATCGTGCGTGTAGACGGGGAGCGCGATCTCTACGAGGTCGGAGGTATCGAGTTCGTTCAACATGACGCTCTCGACCTCGAGGCCGCGCGGAACGATGCTGGTCGCCCCTGGGTCGAACGTGTAGCCATCAATTGTGTCAGTACGGCAACGCCCACCAAGGTGCTCGGTCGCCTCGAAGACAACGACCTCGGCTCCGCCTCGCTGCAGGGCGCGGGCCGCAGAGAGGCCCGAGACCCCGGCTCCGACCACCGCGACTCGCATGGCGCAGAGTTTAGCCCGACCCTGCCGCCGGTCCCGCTCGTTTCCCTGATACAATGAACCAAGGATGGCGGAGGAGTTCCGATCTGTCACCAGCGACGAGGACGTCGACGAAGTCCTGAAGATCGCGCTACGGAGACAAGGGCGCACGGACGACAGCCTGCGCCAGCGCCTCATGACGTCCGCCGAGGAACTGGGCATTCCCTACGACGATCTGATCGAAGCAGAAAAGGAGTACGTCCAACAGCGCAAAGAGAGGGAGGAGTTCTATCAGTTTCGCAGGCGGCAGGTCCGCGAGTTCCGCGAGCACCTCTTTGCCTACTTCGTTGTGAACGGGCTGCTCGTACTGGCCAACTTGCTGACCTCGAACAACGTGACGTGGGCGGTGTGGCCGATCCTCGGGTGGGGCGTCGGGATCGCGTTCCACGCCTGGGCTTCTCTGAATACGGGGAGCGAGTCGTTTCAGGACGACTTTGCAAGATATCGCCGCAGGCTCTCGCGACGGCGCTCGGACAGCGGCTCGGACGGGGCGTTCGAACTGCGAAAGTCGCGCAACGGAATCGTGATCGGCGTGAACGTCCCCAGTCGCAAGTCTGCGACGGCCGAAGAGGACCTTGACTAGAGTGTGCGTATAATCGCGTGCAGACATGGCACGCAAGACCAAGACGACACGGCGAAAGTCCGCGCCCGCTTCGAAAGTTCGTGCAAAGACGGCTCGAAGGCCGGCATCTCGCACAAAGACAGCCCGTAGGAGAGCCCCAGGCCAGGCCAAGAAGACGGCAGCGCCGAAGCCGAAGCGGCAACTCCAAGAGAGCGACCTAAAGCGCGTACCGTGGCGCTCGATCGGTCCGGCGATCATGGGCGGGAGGATCGCGGACATGGCGTTCGCGCCCGGCGACACGAAAACGTGGTACGTCGGATTTGCGAGCGGTGGCCTTTGGCGCACCACCAACCGCGGCACGACGTTCGAGCAACTGTTCAGGAGCGAGGAGACGAGCAGCATCGGTGGCATCGCAGTCGCCGACGCGCCGCCGAAGTGGAAGGGCTGGGGTAAGGACACCCCGGCATCGAAGCGACGGAAAGAGGGCAAGGGGAAGATCGTGTGGGTCGGCACAGGAGAGGGGAACGGGCGCAACAGCAGCAGTTGGGGCAACGGCGTCTACCGTTCGACCGACGGCGGCGCAACATGGAAGCACATGGGGCTGGCCGACACGCACGACATTCCGCGCGTTGCGGTCGATCCGCGCGACCCGGACGTGTGCTACGTCGCTGCGCTGGGCCACCTGTGGGGGCACAACGCGGAACGCGGGCTTTTCAAGACCGCAGACGGAGGGAAGACCTGGAAGAAAGTCCTCTACATCGACGACAAGACTGGGTGCTGCGACGTCATCCTCGATCCGAAGAATCCTGATATCGTCTACGCGGCGATGTACATGCGGCTGCGCAAGCCGTGGAGCATGATGTCTGGCGGGCCCAAGGGCGGCATCTACAAGAGCACGAACGGCGGCCAGACGTTCAAGAAACTTACGAACGGGCTCCCTGCGCAGACGGGGCGGATCGGGCTCGATATCTTTCTCGGTGACACGAGGAAGGTGATTGCCGTCGTGGAATCGACGGAGGACGGCGCCAACAGCATCCGCGACGACCGCATGCGCGGCGGAGGCGTGTTCTTCTCGAACGACAAGGGCGAGAAGTGGGAACGACGCAGCGTCAGATCGCCGCGCGCCTTCTATTTCAGCAAGATCAAGTTCTGCAGCAAGAACCCGAAGAGGATCTACATGCTCGGTTGGACGACGGAGTTCAGCGACGACGGCGGCTACACGTTTAAGGAGGGTTTCGCGAACCTCCTGCACGCAGACCACCACGCGATCCTCGTCTCGCCCACCGACCCCGACCACATCGTCATCGGCACGGACGGCGGCGCCTCGCAAACCTTCGACGGGGGCAAGGCGTGGGACTTCCTCAACACGATTCCGAGCGGACAGTTCTACAACATCGCGCTCGACATGAGCGAGCCGTACCGCGTTTGCGGCGGGCTGCAGGACAACGGCACTTGGCTCGGCCCAAGCGGAACTGGAAAGCAGAACCGCGAGGACAAGGCGGCCAAGGCACCGAGAGCCGGCATCACCAACTCCGACTGGCAGGTCGTCAACTGGGGCGACGGCTTCCACGCGGGGTTCGACCCGAACGACCCCAACATCCTTTACGGCGAATGGCAGGGCGGAAACCTCGTGCGGATCAACCTTGCCAACTCCGAGAGGCGCTATATTGCGCCGGAAGCGCGCGAAGGGGAGCCTCGGCACCGCTTCAACTGGAACTCGCCGTTCTTGGTCAGTCGGCACAATGGGCAGACCGTCTACATCGGCGGGAACTACGTGTTCAAGGTCGAGATGCGAGGCGAGAAGTGGGAGAAGATTTCGCCCGACCTAACGACAGCCGACCCTAAACGGATGGAGACTGTCGGCAGCAACGCTGAGACTTTCTGTACAGTCGTCAGCCTGGACGAATCGCCGTTGAAAGCCGGGCTGCTGTGGGCGGGCTCGGACGACGGGCTCGTGCACGTGACGCGCAACGACGGAGGCTCCTGGAGCAACGTGACGCCAGCGGCGGTGAAGGGCCGTTACATTTCGCGTGTCCATGCGTCGTCGCACGCCGAAGGACGCTGCTACGTGAGTGTGGACGGCCACCGCACGGACGACATGCGCCCCTGCGTGCTGGTAACCGACGACTATGGCAAGTCTTGGAAAGAAGTCACCAACGACCTGCCGAAGCGGCGGACAGTCATGGTGGTACGTGAAGACCTCTTCAACGAGGACGTGCTCTACTGTGGGACGGAGAACGCCTGCTACGTCTCGCTCGACCGCGGCAAGTCATGGACGAAGATGCACGGTGAGGCGCTGCCAACTGTCCCCGTCTATGACATCAAGCAGCACCCGCGCGAGACGGACGTCGTACTCGGAACCCACGGGCTTTCGATCTGGATCCTCGACGGAGCGCGCTGGATCAGCGAACTCACGCAGAAGGTGATCGAGTCACCGCTGCACCTCTTCGCAATCGCCGATGCTCGGCCTCAGTGGTTCATGGAGTACAGCGGTCTCTGGTCGCACAAGGTGTTCGCGGCAAAAAACCCGCCGATGGGCGCAAAGATCGACTACTGGATCAGCGAGTACACCGGCGACCCGGTGAGCGTGACGATCGAGGACGCCAAGGGCGTCGTTGTGAAGACCTTGAGCGGGAACAACGCACCGGGTTACAACCGCGTCGTGTGGGACCTAGTCCCCGAGGAATGGCAGCAACTTGCCGACCAGAACGAGGAGACAATGTTCATGCCCTTCCAGGTGCGGCCAGGAAAGTACACAGTGAAACTGAAGATGGGCAAGCACACTGCGAAGGGCTCGTTCAGCGTGTTGCCGAGGAAGTAGCCGTCAGGCGGCGCTGGAGCGTTTGATCTCGTCCACGTGGATGAC
Organism: Fimbriimonadaceae bacterium; assembly: GCA_035576225.1. Lineage (GTDB taxonomy): Bacteria > Armatimonadota > Fimbriimonadia > Fimbriimonadales > Fimbriimonadaceae > JADFMN01. The sequence goes on from DATLWQ010000137.1 coordinate 4,512, forward strand.
GCAGTTGCGTCCGCGCCGCTTCGCTGCGTAGAGCGCTTTGTCCGCCCTACCGATGAACGGCTCGATCTCCTGCGCATCGTCGTAGCACGTGCTCACGCCGATACTGACCGTGACGTCCGAGCCCTGGTAAGGATGCGACGCGATCCGCGCGCGCACGCGCTCGGCGATGCTCTTTGCGGCGTCCTCATCGCAACCGGGCAGAACCACAATGAACTCCTCGCCGCCGTACCTGCCGACCGAGTCCTGATCTCGAATCTGAGACTTGATCGATGCCGCAACCATTTTCAAGACTGCGTCTCCTGCCAAATGGCCACACGTGTCGTTCAACTTCTTGAAGTGGTCGATATCGAGCATGAGTATCGACAAGGGTAGCCCTGTCGTCTTGACGTTCGAGATCTCAAACGTCAGGATCTCGTAGGATCTCCTGCGGTTCCAGAGTCCTGTCAGGCCGTCGATGGCGGCAAGTTGCTCCAATCTCGAGTTGACGTCTATGAGTTCGGCGTTCGCCCGCTCGAGTTCGCTCCTGCTCTCGGCAAGTTGGGCGTTGGCCTCCTTGATCTCTCCCATTTGAATCTCGATCTTGCGCTCGAGGTCCTTGCGGACTGAGATGTCGGAGCAGGCCGCGATGACGCCGGTCACTTCGCCCGAAGTCGCGTACAGCGGAAATGCGCTCAGGATCGCGGTGTAGACGCGTCCGTCCTGGCTGACGTCGGTCCACTCCCGGCTGGTCGTCGGTTCGCCGGCCATGGCTCTGGCCAGCACGTCGTTAAACATTGTGGCGTTTGCCGGGTCTTCGATGTAGTTGACCAATTTACTCTGAATGACCACGGGGGCAGGATAACCGGTGAGCCTCTCGCACTCCTGGTTCCACTCGAAGATGACGCCGTCGGCATCGAGAGTAAAGCACGCGACTGGCAGGAGGTTAAAGAGCTGTTCAAACCGCCGGCTCGCGCTGCGCAGCCTTTCGTTGGCGCGATCGAGGTTTTGGGCGAGGTCTTCTAGGGCATCCTTCGCCTCCTCCTGTTCTTTCTTCGTCCTGAGGACGTTCTTTTGCATCGTCCATGCGCTTGCACCAACGATCGCAGTCACCAAGAATATGAAGAAGGCCGTCCACTTTCCGGCGCCGGTCATCGCTGCTAGACGTTGCTCGTACTTGCTTGCTTCGAGGTCGACACCAGAGATCGCAATCACGTTACCAGTCTCGTCGCGGATAGGCGCGTAGCCTGAGATGAATGTCCCCCATTCGTCCGTCGTCGGTTCCTTGTCGGCGGTCGCCAAACCTGTCTTGTACGCCTGGACCATTGCAGGTGTGGCTTCTTGATAC
>DATLWQ010000138.1:0-4585 GCA_035576225.1 Fimbriimonadaceae bacterium
GAGCCGATCCAACCTCCTCGTCAGTCCGCTGCGGCTCATGACGATCCGGTCTGCTAGGTCACTGAGCCTTAGGCGGCCCTCGGGGGCGTCTTCGAGCGTCACGAGCACGTCGTAGACGTCGATGCCGATGCCCCCGGCTGCAGCGAGTTCGGTTTCAATGTGGGAACTGAGCCGAGCGTTAGCGATCAGCGTATGGGCGTAGGCGTTCAGGCGGGGATCGTTGGCGGTCTCACTCATGGCTTTAGTTGCGCGTACTACCAATCAGGACGTTACCACACTCTGTTTCGGTGCCATCGAGGAGGTCTATAGACCTATGTGATTGCATAGGCAACTACATATGGAATTATAGTAGTTGCATGAACAACTACGCAGCCTCCGTCACGCAACAGGGGAGCCAGACTAAGTCCGGGTTTCTCCAGGCACTCGTCGCAACGCGCCCCGGCTGGGGCCCCGTCGTGCTCCGGCTCGGCCTCGCGGCTATGCTCTGGCCCCACGGCGCACAGAAACTCCTCGGCTTGTTCGGTGGCTACGGGTTCAGCGCCACCATGGGCGCGATGAGCCAGAGCCTCCCCGCCGCCATCGTCTTCTTGGTCATCATGGGCGAGTTCTTCGGCTCCATCCTGATCGCCAGCGGCTTCCTGACCCGTTTCGCGGCTGCCAGCGTCGCCGTAATCATGGCGGGCGCAGCGCTGACGGTCCACCTTCACAACGGATTCTTCATGAACTGGATGGGCAATCAGCCTGGCGAAGGGTTCGAGTTCCACCTGCTCGCCATCTCAATGGCCGTAACACTCCTCGTCCAAGGCGCAGGAAGTGCTTCGATTGACCTCAGACTTACCAAGCGCGCAAAGGACTAGCGCACGTCCGGCGGGGTGCCTGTAGAGCAGGGCGCCCCGCTAATCTATACACTTTTGTCAGTCTTAGGGCTCGGTCTCCCCGCCGAGGGCCGTAAACTACCTGCCAAGAGATGTTAGAGATCAAGAACCTCCAGGCGGGGGTCGAAGGCAAGCCGATCCTAAAAGGCATCGACCTAAGCGTCAAGAAGGGCGAAGTCCACGCGGTGATGGGCCCCAACGGCAGCGGCAAGAGCACGCTCGCCAACGTAATCGCCGGCCGTGAGGACTACGAGGTCACCGGCGGCTCGATCACGCTGGATAGCAAGGACCTCCTCGAAATGGAGCCAGAAGAGCGCGCCCAGAGCGGCGTCTTCATGGCTTTCCAGTACCCCGTCGAGATCCCCGGCGTCAGCAACACCTACTTCCTGCGCGCGGCACTCAACGCCAAGCGCAAGGCGAACGGCGAGGAGGAGATCGACGCCATGTCCTTCCTCTCGCACATCCGCGAGAAGGTCAAGATGCTCGGCCTCAGCGACGACATGCTCTCGCGAAGCGTCAACGAAGGGTTTAGCGGCGGAGAAAAGAAGCGCAACGAGATCTTCCAGATGGCCGTCCTGGAGCCCACGCTCTGCGTCCTCGACGAGACCGACTCCGGGCTCGACATCGACGCGCTCAAGACCGTGGCCGACGGCGTCAACGCCCTGCGCTCGCCAGACCGCGCCTTCGTGGTTGTCACGCACTACCAGCGGCTCCTCAACTACATCATCCCCGACTTCGTGCACATCCTCATGGACGGCAAGATCGTCAAGAGCGGCGGCAAGGAACTTGCCCTCGAACTCGAGGAGAAAGGCTACGGCTGGCTCGAACAGGAGTTCGCGGGCAAGAACTAGATGGCGAACGAACTGCTCCCACGGTACGACGTCGAACTCTCGACCCTCCTCGCTCATGGCGAGAGCCTTGTCGGAAGCGGCCCAGACTGGTTGCGCGCACTCCGGCAGAAAGGCATCGACACGCACCGTGAGTTCGGCGTGCCGACCCCTAAGAACGAGGAGTGGAAGTACACGCCTCTCCGCCCGCTCACCACGCTCGACCTCAAGTCTTCCGAGCCCGGCCCCGCAGTCTTCGGCATCGACTTGCAGTGGAACGAGGGTGCGGACAAGGTGCTCGTCGTCAATGGCCGCCTCGATCGCAACCAACTAGAAGTCACTAAGTCAGACGGACTCACGATCAAGTCCCTGCGCGACGCGATCAATGAGAACGGGGATCTCGTCAAAAAGCACCTCGGCCTAATCGCGAAGCAGGAATCGCACACATTCGCCGCGCTCAACACGGCGATCTTCGAGGACGGCGTATTCCTACACCTTGCAAAGGGCGCTACGATCGAACGGCCGATCGAAATTGTCCATGTCACGAACGGCGACGGCCAGTGCGTTGCGCCGCGCGTGCTCATTGTCGCCGAAGAGGGTGCGATCGCAAAGATAGTCGAGACCTACCTCACAGACGGCGAGGGTACGAACCTCGTGCTTCCCGTAACTGAGGTCTACGCCGCCACTGGCACGAACGTCGAGCACGTGCGCGTCCAGGACGAGAGCGAGTCGACCTACAGTGCGGCTCTCTGGGCGATCAAGCAAGAAGGAGGATCTGAGTACCGCAGTTACAACGTCGCCTTCGGTGGGGCAATCGCTCGCACCGACCAGGAGTTCTGGCTCGGCGGCGAGCACATCGTCACACGACTTGACGGCGTGGTGGTCGCAAGCGGAAAGCAACACATCGACAACCACACTCGGCTCGACCACGCAAAGCCCAACTGCAACTCCTTCGAGGTCTACAAGCAGATCGTCGACGACGAGGGGACGGTCGTGTTCAACGGCAAGATCTTCGTCTACAAGGACGCGCAGAAGACCGACGCCGTGCAGAACAACGCCGCGCTGCTGCTCTCGCCCAAGGCGACCATCGACTCCAAGCCGCAACTGGAAATCTTCGCAGACGACGTCAAGTGCACTCACGGTGCGACCGTCGGCCGGCTAGAAGACACGCCGCTGTTCTATCTCCGCTCGCGCGGCATCTCAAAAGAGCAAGCCGAAGGCATCCTCGTCTACGCGTTCGCCGCCGAAGTCCTTGAACTGATCACGATGGACTCCGTCCGCGACCGACTTGAAGCACGCCTCTTTGAAAAGCTGAGCGTTTGACTTACTTGTCGCAAACCAGCCGGAAGCCGACGAAGAACCCGTCCGAGAGCCACCACCGCGACTTAGGGATCTGAGGGTCGGTGGTCTGCCAATCTGGCGACCAATACCTCCGCTCGAACGGCGTCATCTGCGAAGCGTCCTGCGTAAAGTCGCCGCCGCACAGCACGTCCTTGCCCGCCATGTCCTTGCACCACTCGCCGACGTTCCCCAGCATGTCGTAGAGCCCATAGCCGTTCGGCTCCTTCTTCCCGACGGGATGCGTCAGGTCGCCGCTGTTCGGCGCGTACCACGCCTCTTTGTCCAGCACGTCCTTTGCCGGCGGCCACGGGCCGCTCGACCCTCCCTCGCACGCGAACTGCCACTCTGCTTCTGTCGCCAACCGGTACTTCTTGTGCGTCACGGACCGAAGCCACCGCAAGAACATCTCGACGTTCGTCGACGAGACGTTGATGACCGGATACCCCTGGTGCCCCCAGCCGAGGTCGGGCAGGATGTAAGAGCGGCTTGGCCGCGCGATTACGTCCGGCGCAAAGTCGGTCTGGTCGTAGGGCGGCGAGGGCTCGCCGCTCAGGAGAAAGGCGTCGAACACCTCCCAAGGCACCTCCGTCGCGCCCATAAAGAACGGTGCAACCTTGACCTCCTTGTCGCCGACCTTGACCGTTCCGCCCGGCACGGGCACCATCTTGAACTCGACCGTCGAATCAGGCAGTTTCTCGACGTACGACTGATCCTGAGCAGCCGCGCTCCCCGACGGCCCAGCGACCAGAAGGAGGAGGCCGATCAATATTCGCGATCCTTCTTGATACCGGGCTCAGGGATCGGATAAAGGCCGCCGTCGCCGGGCATCAGCGGTGAGGGCTTGTTGTAGTCGAGTTCCGCAACGGTCGGTCCGAACTCGTGCTGGCAGTTGATCAAGTCATCCAGCGTAAGCTCCTGAGCGGTGTGCGCCGCCATGCGCCCCATGCTGCTGCTCGCGCTCGCATAGACGCCGCGTTCGACCTCGTTGTGCGGCTGGTTGTTGCGGATCTTGTCGATCAGCACGTCCCACTCGTTCTGATACGGGTTCGTCCTGTCCGTCGACTGCCACACCGGCTGTCCGACCGTAGGATCCTGTCCGCTGTAGATCGCCTGCGGCCCACCGATGTCGTTCGAGCGCGCGACCACCGCGCAGCCCTTCGTGCCGTGCACATAACTTGAGTAGATCCCATGCGCACCGTTCATACAACGGCCGTCGAAGTAGAACTTTGTGCCGTCCTCGTACGTGTACTCCACCGAATAGCCGTCGAAGTTCTGGTCGATGTACCGTTTGCCGTCCGAGTCGTATCGGTAGTGACGTCCACCCACTGCCTGCGCCTTCTGGGGCCACATGTCCTTCATCCAACTGAGGTGATCGACATGGTGGATATAAAAGTCGTTGAAGCAACCGCCGCTCGCCCAGAGGAAGCTGTGGAACCGCCTAATGTGGTACTCCAGGTGCGTCATGTCGTCCGGCTTCGGCAGCGAGAACGCCGATCCGGCCGGACCGTGCATGCGATAGCCCCGCATCAGGATGATGTCGCC
>DATLWQ010000139.1:0-7703 GCA_035576225.1 Fimbriimonadaceae bacterium
GGAATGACCTTGCCAGCGCTCAGCGTCTGTGGCTTTGCGTCGATAAGGTCCGCACCCTGCAGGAGCGGCGTGCCCCACTGCGCAATGATCTTCGCGTATTCTGGGTTGTCGGGGTCAATCTCTTGCTTGTCACCGATCTGCCTTTGGAAGGTGACGACCGGAATTCCGTTGACCTGCTTGGTCGGTCCGACCGCGTAGGTGCGCGTCCGGGCCTTCGTCGTCACGTTCAGAGCGTCGTACGCGTAGAGCCGTGAGGTCGAGCCCATGATCGACTTGGCCTGCTCAATGTCAGTAAAGCCGGGGAGTTCGACGACGATCTGGTCGGCGCCCTTGGCAAAGACGGAGCCCTCCAAAGCGCCAATGCCGCTGGCGCGCCTCTGGAGAACCCTAATCGTCGCGAGCCTGTCCTGTTCGAGGGTCGTACTTCGCTCGCTGTTCTTGTCCTGGACCTGGGAGACCGTGTAGACCAGGCGCACGCCACCCTGGACGTCGATACCCAGGTTGTACTTCAGACTCCTGTATCCCCAAATTGAAAGGCCCGTGAGGACGATGACGATTGCTAGAAAAATGTTGCTACGTGACTTCAAAGGTTGGCCTCCGACGAGCCTTAGCGCCAAAGGCTGATTATACCGGGGCTAGGAACCGCTCAAATTGAGCCTGTAGGCCCCGTCAGACGGCCGCACCGAGCGCGCGAGCCATAGGGGCCTTCGTAGCCCACCCGGGCCCGGCGCGGGCCGCGCCATCTCCAGCCACCTGCGATAGACGGCCATGCTCTTGTTCGTGTCCACGAAGACGTCGCCGTACCGGTCGTCCTGTCCCGCCTTGGCCAGCGTGACCTTTTGGTGCCAGCAGTGCTGTCCGCTGACGGGGTCCGGCTGGACCGGGAACGTCAGGTTCTGATGAACGCCTCCGTCGGACCACCAGACGCGCCCCGAGTCCGGATCGTCGCTTTTGAACGGCTTGACCCCCTCCACCCTGCGGAACTTGAAGACTCCCGGCCGGACCTCTTCGCGGACGACCTTGGCGCTGGCCCACTTGTCAGTGCCGACGTCGTCGAAGAGCCGCCAACGCCCAAGGTGGTGCGAGCATGCGATGATGCCCGGCCTGATCGCCTCCGTCACCCACGCGCGATTTACGAAATAACCAATCTCCGTCGTAACCCTGACGAGGTCGCCAGTCTTGACTTCGTGCCGCTCGGCCAGAGACGGGTGCATCCACACGGGGTTGGTGTTGGAAAGTTCGTAGAGCCACTTCGCGTTCGCGCTGCGAGTGTGGATCAGCGTTGGTAGCCGAAAAGTCGGCACCAACACGACCTCGTGCATCTCCAAGTCCATCTTGCTCTGGTGGACGTGACTGTCAATGGTCGTCGGGAGGTCGTACTCGGACCAGCCCCAATCGTGGAGAGTCGGAGAGTAGAGTTCGAGCCGCTTGGACGGCGTACCAAAGCCTCTCTTCGGCCCGCCCGCCTGCACTGCGACGATCTGTCCTTCGCGCTTGATCGAGCCGTCTTCGCCGACGACCGCGCCCTGCATTGCGTCCTGCGGTGCTTCGTCTTTGAACGAACCGTACGCGTCGCCTTTGACAAGGAAGGCGCCGAACTTCTTCATGTACTGCAACGGCGTAAGTCCGTGCCTTTCGGCCTCCTCCGGCAAACCGGGGACGGAGTTCTCAAAGATCCATCGGTAGTGCTCGTCGACGGTGATCTTCTCTCCGGGACGATACGGCGACTCGAAATGCTGACGGATACCGAGAGAGCCGTCAGGATCGATGCGCCAGGATAGTTCGACCCAGAACTCGTCCTCTTCCCAGACTTCTCCGGGGTTGGCCTCGTGCGTCGCCTCGACCTTCTTCCCTGCGCGCTCCATTGCGACGCGCGTCACCGGCTGCCGAAACGAGATCCACTTTGCCGCGTGCGTCTCCTGGCTCATCAGGTCGTGACGTTCGGCGGCGTTGCCCATCGGTAGCACGTAGTCGGCGTACTGCGCCGTCTCGTTCCATACCGGCGTGAGCGCAGCGTGCAAAGCGACCTTCTCCTCGTCACGAAGCATGCGCTCCCACATCATGCCGTCGGGGTTCGTCCATACCGGGTTGTAGACGCGCGTGAAATACGCGGCGATCTTGCCGCGCCCTTCCTCCAAGAGGTGCGGCAGCAGGTACGAGAGTTCGTGGTACGCGAGCGGGTATTCGAGCGGATACAGGAGTTCGTTCCACTCTCCCTGAGGCGGCGGCTGTCGGAAAGACTTGGGCACGAACTTGTTGTCCGAATTGAGGTTCGTACCGCCCTTCGCGCCGACGGCGCCCATCAGCGTGACCAGGAAGTGCAGACACCGCGAGACCTGCCAGCCTCCTAGGTTGCCCGCCGCCGTATTGCGCCAGACGTGCGCTGCGAGCGCGCTTCCCGCTTCGCCCACTTCTCGCGCGACATCTCGCACCATGTCAGCGCTGACGCCGCACTCTTGTGCCGCGCGCTCAGGCGTGTACTCCTTGTATCTTTCCTTGAGGTCTGTGACGAACGCATCGAAGTCGTCGCCTTGCGCTCCAGGAACTTTCGCGCGCAGGTAGTCGCGCCAGTTGACCCAGTTCCTCACAAACTCGCGGTCGAAAAGATCCTCCTTCAATACGATGTTGACGATTGCGAGGATGAGAGTCGCCTCCGTCCCGGGCCACGGCGCAAACCAGTAGTCGGCCTTGGACGCCGTGTTCGAGTGGCGCACGTCCACAACGCAGATCTTTGCGCCGTGCCGCTTCCCTTCCGTGATGCGCTGCGCGTGGGGGTTGAAGTAGTGGCCCGTCTCCAGGTGAGCCGAAAGCATCAGGATGAACTTCGCGTTCTCATGGTCGGGCGAAGGACGGTCGGCACCGCACCAGATCGCGTAGCCGAAACGCGCGCCCGAAGAACAGACGTTGGTGTGACTGTTGTGCGCATCGACGCCCCAGCCTTTGAGAACGCCCTGCACAAAGCCGTCCTCGCCGGGACGGCCCACGTGGTACATCACCTCGTTTCGACGGCCCCCGGTGATCGCGTCCCTGATCTGCTTGGCGAACACGTCCAGCACCTCGTTCCAAGTGGTGCGCTCGAACTTCCCCGACCCTCGCGGGCCCACGCGCTTGAGCGGATGCAGGATGCGGCCAGGGACGTTCACCTGCGCCAACGTCGCCGGGCCCTTCGCGCAGTTCTTGCCGCGCGAGCCCGGGTGATACGGGTTGCCGTCGAAGCGTTTGACCTTGAGCGTCTCCTTGTCGACGAACGCCATCAGCCCGCACGCCGCCTCGCAGTTGAAGCACGTCGTCGGCACGAGCGTGTACCGACGCTCTTTCCTCTTCGGCCACTCGGTAGGATCAAGTTCCGTCCAGTCGTCCCACTTCTCGACGGGCGGGAAGGACTCCAGCGGCGTGACGTTCATCTTCTCAGGCATGGCGTTTCATGAAAGCGGCGGCAGTTGGGCGGCGCGCACGTAGGCGTGCTCATAAAGGAAGAGGCCGAAGAGCACCGGCACGAACGCGACGGGCGGATAGGTGAGCAGCGCGACAACGGCCAACACCGCGCTGGCCAGAAGCCCGTCGCGAAACGCGCCGAACGGCCCGAGACGCACCACGGAAAGAAAGGCTGCTGCCTGAGTCGCGTTATCGGTCGCGTGCGGGCGCTTCCACTCATAGAGCGCTAATCCGAAGTGCGCGATCGTTGAAAGCACGAACACGACCCGCATGCCGAGGTCCAAAGGCGCGAAGACCAAATAGAACGCGGCGCCGCACTGTGCGGCGAGGGCGATCAAGTGCGGCAGGAGCCAACTGCTCTCCCAAAGGTCGCGACCCTTGCACTGCGCAAAGAGAAGCGCGGTGTAGCCGGCGACGACGAGCGAGCCGAGCGCCGCCAGCACACGGAAGACGTCGGCGAGAGCGGGGAGCCCGGCGAAGCGCGAAAGGACGGAGAGCACGAGCAGGGCGGAGAACCCGCCGAGCGCGACTGCGCCCTTCACGAGCCAACTGTTCCAATTGGGCCGCGTGACCATGCGTAGGAACGCCATCGGCTTGCCGAGGTCCTCGACGAGGAAGAACGTCGTGACGAGAGTAAAGAAAAGTGCGACGATCTCCGGCAAATAGTTCGCGGCGAAACCGCCGATGCCGAACGTTCTAGCAAACGGGGCGAACATTGCGACGCCCGCAGCAATGCTCTTCGTGACGAGATAGGCTGCGACGGGCCACCCCCACTCGATGCGGTGGTCCGCGTCGTAGGCGACGGTCGCCTCGTCGCATTCGAGCGACGCGGGCCACGCCTCCGGCTTTCTGTTCGGCCTCTCGGACCAGAGATAAGCGTCACCGCGTGCCGCGCGTCCCGGCCGGAGGGCTGCGTCTACCGACCCGTAGTACCGGACGTTGGGGCCTGTTCCCTGCTGCTCGCCGCGCACCTTTGTCGGCTTAGCCTTGATGAAGCGAGAGACGGGAGAATCGGCATCGTGGAAGTCGCCAGGGATGATCGCGCCGACAGGGCACACAGTCACACAGGCAGGCTCCATGCCCTGCTCAACACGGTGCGCACAGAAGTGGCACTTCTCCACCGCCTTGAGGTCGTCGTTCATATAGAGAGCGTCATAGGGGCACGCCTGCATACATGCACGACATCCGATGCAGGCGTCGCGATCCACGTCGACGATGCCGTCCGCGCGCTTGGTCAGAGCATTGACGGGGCAGATCGCGACGCACGGCGGGTTCGTGCAATGGTTGCACCGCTGAACCAGGAAGTGGCGCTTGACCTCGGGAAACTTTCCGGCGTCGACGTACTTCACCCACGTGCGGAAATCGCCGACGGGAACGCCGTTCTCGGCCTTGCACGCGACCGTACAGGCGTGGCACCCGATGCACGACTCCTGGTCGATGACGAACCCGTACTGCACGCTAGTCCTTGGCCCAGAACATGGGCCCGGCGTCCTCGCTGATGACAGACTGCTTGAGTACGTCGAGCGCCTTTCGCAGACCCTCCATCGAGGACATCAGTCCATCCTCGTGCTCGATGCTCAGCACGTAGTCGTAGCCGACAGTACGTAGGGTCGTGACGAACTCCTTCCACCACTCGATACCGTGGCCGTAGCCGCACGACCGGAACACCCACGAGCGCTGAGCGATCGCTCCGTAGGACTTGGCGTCGAGGTTGCCGTTGAGAGCCGAGTTGCGCGGATCGATACGAACGTCCTTGGCGTGGACGTGGTACAGCGCGCCCTCTTCGCCCAGTTGCCTTACCGCCTGGATCGGATCGATCCCCTGCCACCACAGGTGCGAGGGGTCGAAGTTCGCACCGATCCAGTCGCCGTACCGACCGACAGACTTGCGGAGTTTGAGCAGCGTATCGTTGGTGTAGACAACGAAGCCGGGGTGCATCTCAATGCAGAACTTGACTTTGTTGTCCTTGAGGAACTTGGACTGTTCCTTCCAGTAGGGGACGACGCGCTCCTTCCACTGCCACTCCAGCACGGCGCGGTACTCGTCGGGCCAGGCGCACGTGACCCAGTTGGGGTTCTTCGCCGTGGCGTGGTCGCCGGGGCAGCCGCTGAAGCCGTTGACGCACGGGACGCCGAGAGCGCTGGCAAGTTTGACCGAGTTGACGAACGCCTTGTGGTGGGCCTGCGCGGTCTTCTTGACCGGGTGGAGCGGGTTGCCGTGGCATGAGATCGCGCTGAGCATGAGACCCTTCGAGGCGATCTTCTTCATCAGTTTGTCGCGCTCGGCCTTGCTGCGGAGCAGTTTTTCGACGTTGATGTGCGCCGCGCCCGGGTAGGCGCCGGCTCCCAGTTCGACAGCCTCGATGCCCTCGGCCTTGACGATTTCCAGGGTCTCGTCGAGGCTCTTGTCGCCGAAAAGCGCGGTGAAAATGCCGATCTTCATGCCTGGGCGGATTCTATCCGATAAAATGCCCCTTGAAAGGCATTAGAGGTCCAACCATGATTTTCGCAACTCTGCTACTCGGGACGGCGCTACAGTCGTCCACCCACATCGACAAAATCCCAGTGGAGCACAACCGCGGTGTAGAGGTCTACAACTGGCTGTCGCCCATGGACAATGCAAACGGGCTGATCCCAGGTGGGGTGACACAGATTGTGTTCGACCCGACCGACAACTCGATCATCGTCAAAGGCACAGACGAAGCCATCGAGACCTTGAAGAAGGAGATCAAACTCATGGTTTCGGCTCAAACTATGCAGAAACTGCCAGTTGAACACATGTCCGGCAAGGTTCTTTACAACAGGTTTTTCCTGAACAGCAAGGCGCTTGTACCGGACGGCCTACTGCTGTCTGCGAGCAACGCGGACAACACGATCGTCGCCATCGGCAGCAAAGACAAGATACGCCAGGCGGGGCAACTTATTTCGCAGTTCGACAAGCAGCCCCGGACCCTCTCGCTTTCGCTCGAAGGATCCGTCCCGAAACTAGGGCGACGGTTTTCATCGAGTTCCACACTCGCAAACAACTCGACCTGGACTTATGTGGACGACAGTACGGACACGCGGATCGAAATCACGCCGAGGGTCAACGCTGACAACACGATCACGCTCATCGGCAAAGCCGGAGCGTTAGGTACCCGCGTGCAGATCGCCCAGAGGGTCAAGAGCGGAACTTACGCGTACGTGATCCTAAAGCCAGAAAAGCCGGAAGGAGCGAGTGCTCTGACCAGCATGGTCGTAATGACTGGGAGCGCGGAAAGACCGAGCTCTGAGTTCTTTGGCGATCAACCGAGATTGAACGCATTGGACCTTATTGGCAGGCAGGTCGCCCTGGATGTGCCGGTTCCGGCTGAGGCCGAACTCAGGTTCTTCGTCCGAGTGACTCTGCCCTAGCGCCGGGGGCCCGACTGCCCGTTTGCTGAAACCTCACCGCAACCCTTGCCGTTAGGCTGGTTGTGAGGAGGAACACACCCCTATGTTGAACGTATTGATCGCGGCGTCGCTGCTTGGCGCCGCACCCTTCGACGCGTGGGACATCCACGCCCCCTACAAGCAAGACTCGACCCTTGACTATGAGGTCGTCATGACCCTGCACAACGGCCCTGAACAGAACAACGTCGACATGCTCATCCATCATGCCACGACGAAGAAGTCCGACTCCGGCTACGAAGGCACCTACGGATGGACCGAACTCTATGTCGACGACCAGCCCCAACTCGACCAAACCTTCGGCGTCACTCTCAAGGCCAACGGCGTCCTGAAGGCGGTCACTTCTGACTATGGCGACGGCATGCGCAGGATGTTCCTACCGTTCATGTTCGTCTACCCCGACAAGAGGGTCGATGTCGGTGACACGTGGACCTACAAGGATGCAGCGGAGGACGAAATGGACGGCCACAAGGCGACCATCGTGTTCAAGGTCGTCGACACAGACACGATCAAAGAAAAGAAGGTACTGAAGATCGAGTCGCACTTGACCGAGGACGGGCCCGACCCGATGAAGTCGGACGGCACCTTCTGGGTCGCTGAGGACGGAACCGTCCTCAAGTACAAGTTCAAAGTGACGGAGTGGCCCGTGCCTGTCGCGCAGCAGGTCTTTCAAGACGCGGACGTGACAGCGACCCTCCAATAGCGAAGAACCGCACTCCGAGCCGCGCCGTGTATGGCGCGGCTCGCCTCATTTGAGTTCGGCAAGGACCGATCGGATCGCCTCGAAGTTCGGCTGCTCGGGCAGGGTCGGAGTGACCTCCGCGTATCGCACAGAGCCGC
>DATLWQ010000140.1:0-4664 GCA_035576225.1 Fimbriimonadaceae bacterium
GATTACACCGGAACGCTCGTTCTCATCTCGCACGATCGCTGGCTGCTGCGCAGGTGCGCCAGGTCCATCGTCGACGTACGGCGTGGAGGAACGGTCCTCTTCCCCGGCACTTACGACGAGTACCGACAGAGCGTCAAGACCGGACCCACGACGTCAAGTCCGAGAAAGGGCGATGCAGTGCCCAAATTGAGCGCGCGCGAACTGAGCAAGGAGATAGAGCGAGCAAAGGTCGCGCTCAGCGAAGCAGAGGAGACCGTCACGAAGATGGAAGCGCGAGTCGCAGAGATCGAACGGAGTCTCGCGTCGCCCGAACCGGACGCGGACATCGTCGCGAAGACCATCGAACACACAAAGGCGATAGCAGTGCTCAAAGATGCGATGCATGAGTGGGAGCAGGCCGCCACGAGGTTGGAAGAACTCAAAGCAGCGCAAGGCTAGCGCTTTTCGCCGCCCGACCACCACCAGGACGACTTCTTTCTTTCGCTATTGCGAGAAACATCGTGCCACTTGAGTGCGAGGCGGCGGAACGAGGTGCCGGCAAGCCAACGCCACATGCGGTTGTGCCACTTGCTGAAGTCGCGGTTATACGGGCAGACGCGGATGCAGATTGAGCAGTCCGTACCCTGGTTCGCCCAAAAGCGGAAGCACTTTTCCGGATGGACCGTCCACTTCTTGACGCCCTTGAGGTTGGAGACCGTCGGCGCGGCGAAAGTCGGCGGGCCCTCCGGAATAGCCTTTGGCGGACACGCCTTTGCACAGCGGTCACAGATCGTGCAGAACTCGCGCACGCCAAAGTGGATCGGCTCGTCCGGAACCAGCGGAAGGTCGGTAAAGATCTTGGCGATCCTCACCCTCGGGCCAAAGCCCGGCGTGATGAGCAGACTGTGCCGGCCGAACTCACCGAGCCCGGCCTGGAGCGCGATCGGAATTGAAAGTGCCGTGTCGTTGAGGCTTGCGACGGCAGTGTAGCCGAGGTTTCGGATGTACTGCGTGAGTTGCAGCACGGCCATGATGTCGACGCTGTAGCCTTGGCCCGTCGCCGCACCGCTCAGCGCCGAGGGAACAGTGCGGATCGTGTTCCAGTCCATGCGGTTGGCGATGGCGACGACGTACGGCAGGTCGGTCGGAAGTTCCGCCGGCTTGCTCTTCGCGCTCCTTCGGCTATAGATGTTCGTGTAGACCCAGCGCTCGTCGAACTTGCACACGCCGACCGTGTCCGCTCCAAAGTAACGACCGACGCGCTTGATGTCCTTGGTCATCTCCTTTGGATCATCGACGGCGTACGTCTCTGTCGCTGCAGGACGCAGCATGGTGTACGTGTCGAGGAAACCCTCCATGCGGTCCTTGTCCTGCAGCATCAGGTCGGAAAAGACGTCCGCGATGTACCAAGAGGCGTTGCGCAGAGCGTAGTCGCGATGGGTGAAGCCATCGACCTTGCGAAACTTCGCTCTGTCAGTGAAGTACGATGCGTAGAACTGCTCCACGCGCTCGTCACGGATCGAACCGTCCCAGAACGAGCGGTTGAACATGTCCCAGCGCGCGTCGAAGCGCTCGAAGTCGCAGTTGACTTCGAACCCAGCGAGCGCGTCGGCTTCCTTGGACATCTCTTAATCAGCAAATACGCCCTGACAGCGGAACGTTTGACCGCTCTCGCCGTCGTGCGCAGTGTACGGGCTGCTCCCGTGGATGCATCCGCCCGCGTGGACGCCGTCCTTGTTGAGAGCATAGAACTGCAGTTGGAAGTTGGGCACACCGCGCTCCTTCAGCAACCGCACCTCCTTCGTCTGTTCGCAGATGCGGTGCAGGACGTCCATGATCGCCTCTTGCGGCGCCATGCCGTGCCGCATGTTCTCGACGACGATGCGCGAACCGTTCATGAGAATGTTCGCTTCGCCTCGCCCTGTGGATCCGCAAGCGCCAATCTCGTTGTCGACGTAGACTCCGCAACCGATGAGCGGCGAGTCGCCGACGCGGCCGGGGATCTTGAACGCAAGCCCGCTCGTGGTCGTCGTGCCGCTGATGTCGCCCTTGTCGTTGAGGCACATGCACGTGATCGTTCCCGTCGGGCGATGGCCGAGGAACTCGTTGTGGTTCGGGTCGATGTAGTCGTCGTCCTGGCTCAGGTTCTCCTTCCACCGCACCCACAGTTCGCGCGCCTTGTCGGTGAGCAGGTCTTCCTCTTTAAAGCCGTGCATCTTTGCAAAGTCGAGCGCGCCCTGCCCGACCAGGAACACGTGGTCCGAACGCTCCATGACGACCTTCGCCACCCGGCTCGGCGTCTTGATGTTGCGCAGTGCGCCGACGGCCCCCGCGTTGTAGGTCGGCCCGTGCATGACGCAGGAGTCGAGTTCGACGACTCCGTCGGCGTTCGGAAGCCCGCCATAGCCGACGCTGATGACGTCGGGGTCGAGTTCGATGATGTTCACTCCTGCGACGGCGGCATCGAGAGTGTCCTCGCCCGCCTTCATCATCTCCATCGCCTTGTCGACGGCGCGCATGCCGTTCCCGCTGCTGACGGCAAGGAACTTGCCGGCCTTACGAGGAGCGGAGGCGAGTGCGGGGAGGCCTACGGCGGCCACGCCGGCGGCGGCTGTGCCAGCCAGGAGCTCCCGACGAGAGAGGGTCCTTTTGCGTTCCATGTAGCCATCTTATCCCCTAAGGCGTAATTGATGTAACTTTACGCAGGAGACTTATACATGCTTGCTACGCTGACTCTGCTTGTATCGGTGGTTCCGGCCCCGGTTCAGACCTCCGCCAACCTGAAACTGAAGCTCCGCGAGGACGAGACCGTCCATTACCGGAGCATTACGGACATCGTCACCTACTCCCCCGACGGGATCGAAGAGAGGGTCGCCAACGCTCTCTACGCGTTCACCTTCGGCGAGACGAAGGACGGAAAAACACCAGTCGCCGCTAAGATCGAATCGATCGAGGGGATGGACGAAGGAACGAACAACGGCAGCCAGGCCATTTCCACGCTAGACCTCAGTTTCGTGCTCGACAAGAGCGGCGAGACCACGCCGACGCAGTTCAAAGCCGAGTATCCGGCGCTGCAGCCCGTTGGAAAACTTATTACAACAGTCATGGACGGACAGAACTCGCTCGGCTTTCTGGGCTTTGCTTTCCCAGAGGACGCACACGTCAAGGTCGGCGACACCTGGTCAAAGAAGGTCGACGCAGCGAAGTTCCTCGCTCCTGTTTACGGCGTTGCCGGCGACATGATCAAGGTCGATGGAGTGCTCGACGCCACCTTCAAACTCGAAGACATCGTTAACGTGAACAAGAAGAGCCACGCACGCGTTTCGGTCACCGTTACCGGCAAGTGCAACGTCGACGTGAACTCCCCCGACCTACAACTCAGTGGTGTCCTGGACGTCAAGTCGGACACCGGACTCGTGATCGACCTCTCCACCGGACTGATCACGCGATCGAAGACGGACACGACAGGCAACCTCGACGTGCAGGTCGCGCAGGCGCAGATCGAGGTGATGCAACTGGTCTACCGCAAGCCCTGACCCGTGGTGAACGACCAGTTGCGCTTGACGGTCTTCCCGTCGCTACTGACCGTCACCGAGACGTCGTAGCGCGCACTTGCGGCAAGCGGTCTGCGTGGGACAAGGATGACCGTCGTGAGCGAGTGTCGGTCGTTGCCTGGGTGGAGCACGATCGTTTCAACTGTGCGCCCGTCCTTTTTCAGCGTCGAGCCGACGAACGAAAAGCCTCTCGCGTCGTCGCCGAAGGCGGCGAGGACGATCGGGTAGCCGACCTCGCCAGAAACGGGCTGCCCTCGCAGAGGATCGGGCGTCTCGATCGCGTCCCATTCGGTGGGAACGCCCCGCGAACCGTCCTTTGGCGACTCCACGAGCCCGTCGACGCCGTTGTCACCAAACTTGATGCAGGCCGTATCGCCGCCGAACGCGGCACCGAAGTCCGGCGCCCCGGGCTGGAGGAACATGGCGCGGTGGTATGGGGCGTCGAACAGCCCCTCGACTGCCGAATCGAGCCCTTCGCTCGAGTAGGAGACGGCCTCGCTGTTGCCACCGACGTAGCCGAAGGCCCGAGCGCGGTCGTCCGGAGTACGGCCGATGAACTTGGGCCTGCCGGGGTCTTCCGCGTGGCCAAAGGTGTGGTTGGCCAGGAGGTACGCAATGTGCGCGCGCGCGGCGGCCTGGAGAGCGGAGTTGACGTGGACCGCGGGGAGACCGTTGGCCTGGCGGAACCCGTCGACAAGCGACCTGACCTCCGCCTCCGGAGATGAGGCTGGGCCCAGCAGGGCTGCACTGATCAGGATCGCAATGGTCATCCGTGACTGTATGTTACGGACGTATTAGACCTGGTATTTGTTACAGGGCGTGGGTCACTCCACTTCGGCTTCTTCCGTAAGTGCTTCGTGGTCGACGAACGATAACTGCCCGTTGCCCGTGAGTTCGTCGCTCGTGATCGGTCTGGGGTTCAGTTCGATCGGTTCGATCGCGGCGACGTCCTTGTTCGACTGAACACCATGATCCTTGAACTTCCGCGCAGCAGGAAGCACGCGCGTCTCGAGCGAACTTCCGAAGGCGTTGTACGCGTTTCCCGCCTGTTTGAGCGCGCTGCCGAGTTTCGTATAGTCGGTCACGATCTTCGCGATCCTCTCGTAGAGCAGCGCGCCGTCCTTCTGCACT
>DATLWQ010000141.1:0-4989 GCA_035576225.1 Fimbriimonadaceae bacterium
CTGAGCCCACGACCCCGGTACCTTTGAGGTCTGCGAACGTGTCATCGCCGAGCCACATCTTGCCGACTCGCGTGTAGGTCTCCTTCGCCTCGCCCCACAGCGTCGAGGTGTTGAACATCACCTTTGTGCCGTCGGAGACGATCGTTGCGCTCGGAGTGACGATCTTGAAGCGTCCGTCCGACGCCTGGTCGAACTCGACCTCCTCGACGTCCGGCTTGTTCGGGTCCGTTCCTGGCGACGTGAGTTTGCCTTTGCGCACGAGCATGGTCGGCGCCTTCCCCGTCGCTGCCCCATACTTCGCGAAGAGGTCGGCCGCCTTGGGAGGATTAGTGACGCGCTCATGGCGCAGACTGATCCCCTCCGGGAACGGAATGTTTCTCGGCCTCTCCGAGCCGTTGTGACACGACATGCACGTGACCTGGTTGCGGTTGCGGAAGAAGTTCTTGTTGATGTCGCGCTGCATCTCGACCATGCGCCTCGCCGTGCCCTTAGCCCGCGTGTCCGCGCTGTAGTCCTTCGTGTCGTGGCAGTCGCTGCACTTCATTCCGAGCGACGCCGACATGAACTCCATCATCGGCAGCAGGTCGGTCGCCGGCACGCCCTTGAAGACCTGGATGTTCTTAAAGACGTCCTCACAGTTCTTGGTCTGCGGCGCATCCTGTGCGACCGAGAACCCGACCACGCCCAGACCCCCTAACAAAAGAAAAGCGGAGACCACACGGTTTCTCATGTGAAGGATTATAGTCGTTGGACCTCAGGGAGTTCCGTTGGGGCGCACATTTTGACGCCGGGCAGGGACAATGAAGCCACCGGCACACACGGACGGCCGATAAACCTCCAAGTGCACCGAAACCGTTTCAACGGAGACTCACGCCCCCTACTGCCACCTGGCACGGTATTGTAAGACCTATGAGTCCCGTTGTGCTCTTCACCTTTCTGGCAGTGCAGCCACCCGCGCAGCCGCACTTTGAAGTCCTCGACAAGATCGTGATCGGAGGAGACGGAGGATGGGACTGCCTCGAATACGACGCAGCAAGCCACCGCCTCTTCGTCTCGCGCAGTACGCACGTCATGGTGGTCGACGTGCGAAGCAAGAAGGTTGTCGGGGACATCCCCGGCACGAACGGCGTTCACGACATCGCTCTCGTGCCGAGCCTCAACAAAGGCTACACGAGCGACGGTCGCGACAACTCGGTCGGCGTCTTCGACCTCAAGACGCTGAAGGTCACCAAACAGATCGCGGTCGGCACAAACCCCGACGTCATGTGCATGGACGAAGGCTTCGGGCGCCTGTTCGTCTTCAATGGCAGAAGCAACGACGCCTCGGTCATCGACACCAAGACCGACACGGTCGTGGGGACAGTCAAACTTGATGGCAAACCCGAGTTCGGACGGTCCGACGGCCACGGCTCAGTGTTCGTCAATCTCGAGGACAAGAGCGAGATCGAGCGGATCGACGTGAAGTCACTGACCACGAAAGGCACTTGGGCGCTCGCGCCCTCTGAAGGCCCGACAGGCCTCGCCTACGACTCGAAGGACGGTCTGCTGTTCTCAGCCTGCGGCAACCAGCAAATGGCGATCAGTGACCCGAAGGCAGGAAAGGTCGTCGCGTCGGTGCCGATCGGCAACGGGCCCGATGGCGCGGCATTCGACCCGGGACTCGGGATTGCATTTTCACCCAACGGACGCGACGGCACGCTCGACGTGATCGGCAAGGACGCCACTGGCAAGTGGAGCGTCCTGCAGAGCGTCAAAACGCAGCCCAGCGCGCGAACGATGACGCTCGATCCCGAGTCGCACCGCGCGTTCCTCATGTCCGCCGAATACAGCGCGAGTTCTGATCCTTCCAGTAGGCGACGCTCGGTCGTGCCTGGAAGCGCGGCGATCATCGTCGTGGCGATCCGGCGCTAGTGCCAAGAGACTGGGCAAAATAGCGACCGGAGGAACTGATTACTGCACCAATTTGTAGCAACCACTAAGCGCAATCCGCTTCGACAGGAAAACACTTATGCAAACCAAAGCAAGAGCACAGGTCGCGAGCCTTGCGGCCATCACATCGATCCTCGCTGTTACCGCGCTTGCGGTCGCCGTTTTCGCCCAGCCTAGACAGAGCGGTTGGAAGCGTCCCACGAAACCAGCGGCCAAGATCACGCCGATCCAGGCTCTCGAAGCGGCAAAGGCGAAAATGGGCGGCGGCACAGCCTTCTCTGCGAACTACGAGTTCGACGAAGGGCACTGGGTCTACGGCGTGATGGTCGTAAAGGGCCACAAAATCACGGAGGTCTCAATCGATCCGTTGACCGGAAAGGCCGTCGACGCAGAGACGCTGACCCCAGACGACGAAGCCGCCGAAGTCAAAGAAGACCTGTCGCTGATCGTCAAGGCCGGCGGCTAAGGTCTTCTCCGGATGACCGCCGCGACCGCGACACCCTCAGTCAAACTGCTCCCTGTGTGTCGGAGCCCCTTCCCCGTTCCCCTGGATAGAGCATGAGCATAGATACGGAAAAAGCAAAGACAATGGCCGGAAAGGTGGCGCAAGTCACCGTGATGTTCTGGGTCATCAAGATCATCGCGACGACGCTGGGAGAGACGGGGGGCGACGCGCTTTCCATGCCCCCGATCGAACTCGGCTACGCGATGGCGACATACATCTACCTCGCCTTCTTCGTCGTCACAGTCACGGCGCAGGTGAACGCCAAGAAATACCACCAGTTCCTCTATTGGGCGGTGATCGTCGCGACGACGACGCTGGGGACGACGACCGCCGACTGGATGACCCGCACCATGCACCTCTTTGGGTCGAGCGGGCCCTATTATGGCGCGACGGCACTCTCGCTCTTCATCATTTTGATGCTTGTGCTGCTCGCGTGGCACCTGGCGACCGGGTCGGTGTCGGTCAGCCACATAACGACCAAGAAGTCGGAGTCGTTCTATTGGGTCGCGATCCTGGTCTCGAACACGCTCGGTACCGCGCTGGGCGACTGGCTCGCGGATACGAACGGCGTGGGGTTCGAGAAGGGCGCGCTGGTGTTCGGCGGCGCGATCCTCGTCGTCGGCGGCTTGTACCTCTTCACTAAACTATCGCGTCCTGCGCTGTTCTGGGCGGCGTTCATCCTCACACGGCCGCTGGGTGCGACGCTCGGCGACATCTTGACGAAGAAACACGGCCAGGGCGGACTGGATCTCAGCCGCCCGGTGAGCAGCCTTGTCATCCTCGCCGCGCTCGTGCCGCTGATCTTCCTTTTCTCTAAACTTCCTGAATCACCCCAGGACTTTGAGGTGTAGTTCTTTATGCGCTGCTTCCCGAATTGACCATATTACAACTGGCTCGAGACTGGTTGGAAGAACAGCCCGAGGTTCGGCCGCGGGAACGGTAGCGCATTCTGGTCGAAGACGACCGACGAAACACGGGTGTATATGACCTCGGGAAGAACCGCTGGCGCAGGGACGCTCTTGGGTATCCACCTGCTGATCACGGCGGTCACATTCCGTTTCGGATCTAAGCCAGAAACCGTAAACGCCTTGCCCTTCCTCGACACAGCGAGAGTGCCGACCTGCCCCTTCTCACCAAGCAACACGGCGTGATCGATGTCCAGGCCGCTGACCCCTGGGACCTGCTCCATCGCCTTGCTCACTTGGACCTCGACGGCGTAAGACTGGATGCCGTCGCTCAACCAGATCTCCAGCAACTGTTGAGTGCCGTCGTTTGGGTCGGGCGCCTGGATTAGATCCACGGTGATCGAACCGGGCTTGCGCAACGTGTCGGCGATGTATGCGGACCGTGGTACGTCGACCATGACGTGCTGCCCGCGATCCGCACTGAAGACCGCTATCTGGCGCAACGGTTCTGACTCCTTCGGAAAGTAAATCTCGTTGAATGAGATGCTCACGTAGTTGTCGTCCGGATGCATCATCGTCTTCGTAAACACGCTCTCGTCCCTCTCGATGCGTCCCGACTGCACGACCATCGCATGCGTCGCAACCTTTCCGTCTGGATAGTCCTTCGAGAAATAGTATGGGCCCTTGCCGCTCAGATACCAGCCGTCAGACTCGGGCAAGATTCCTCTCAGCCTCTTGACTTCGTCTTCCAGGTGTGCGCGGTAGGTCATGCGGAACACGCGGTCGATGTTCAGAGCACCTTCCAACTGCGAGTCATACTCCGAAACGCTCACGTACTTCATGCCGCGGAATGGCGCCAGTTCGACGAGCGGGCGCAACGACGGATCGAGGCTTCGCCCGACGTGCGGCACGGCAGGTCGCTTTTCGATCGGGGCCACGGCCTGTTTCTTTGGTACGCAGCCAACGGCGGTCAGCACGACGGCTGCCGCGACAAGTATCCGCCTCATGACCAGGATTTTATACCAAGGGGCCCGGTCTTGCCGCTTACCCGATGGTCTTCGCTACGACTGCCACCCGACGTTCCCGTCCTGGTCGTAGAACGTCTCCTGGATCCCGGAACTCGAGACCTCCACGATCGCAAAGCCGTTCTTGACGCGCAGGGCGTTGTTCGGGTCGGTGTCTCCGAGCGGCGTGTGAGTGTAGTATTCGACGCCGGATGCAGAGTCGAGCCAGTAGCCGTCACCGATCGGGATGGCGGCGTTGCCCAGGCAGCGCGACGCGGTCTGGCCCGTCGGCGCGGAGCCGTTGTAGACGACGCCGTTGTGCACGTGCCCCCAGTACCACACGTCCGGTTGCGTCCCGCCGAAGCAGCCCTGGACGACGTCCGTCCACAGGGTGTTCAGGGTTGCGCCCACGATGTCCATCGGGTTGTGGTGCGTCATGAGGAAAGTATTCTTGCCCTGCACAAGCGGGTTGACGAACCCCGGCTGGTAGGCGTCATCGATGCGGCCGTCCAAATAGAAACTCGTCGCGTTGTAGGCGGAATCGAGGCCGAGGATCACCCAGTCGCCGTAGTTGATCGCAAAGTAGCTTGTCCCCTTCTGGGCGCTGAACAGCGAGTTCGTCAGGACAGTGCTGTAGTAGGCGTTT
>DATLWQ010000142.1:0-9831 GCA_035576225.1 Fimbriimonadaceae bacterium
CGAGACACGGTTCGTTCACCGATTTTCCACTGCTCGACACGGATCCTAGCGCGTCACAGAGCGCCAGAATCGTGTTCGAACGGATCTCGCGCTCTGTCCGCACTTTTCTCGAGGGGGTGACGAAGAACATTGATAGACGCGGGATGCTTGTCAAGATCGATAAGATCCAAGGAGTCAAAACCATCGACCTCGCTTCGATCGGAAACTAGCAGGGCTGCCCGGGTATCCAGGCGAGCCACTTCTGCAGCCTCACCGGGCCGAGTTCCTCCCTAGAATTTCAAAGCAGCCCGCATTGCGTGCGCGAAGGAGACCACGACAAGACTGGAAGCGTACCGTCAACACGCTGCCGCTCACGTCTTCCGTGACCGTCGGCGAGCGGTCCAACTCTGTCGTCTACTTGCAAGCTGTTTCATAAACCTATCAGTAAGATACATCCGAATCAAGAACTAAAATCGTGCGAACATCGCAAAGGCTCTTCGCGTAATCGTTGCCGGAGAACCAATACGTAGATGATCAGCACTCAAACCACAAAGGTACAGTACCATTGTCGCTCTTACAATGCAGCGACATTATTCATGCTCGCGACGATCGTTGTTGCTGCCCTCGTTCCGGCGACGATAAAGTCGCAGAGCGTCGAACTTCCCATGCCGAGCGGCAAGTACGGCGTCGGCACAACAGTCTTCGATCTGACCGACAAGGCACGGGAGGAGACTTGGACACCGGACCCGAATGACAGAAGGCGGGTCGTCGTGCAAATGTGGTATCCGATTGCGCACTCTGCTTCGCCCAACTATGCGCCCTACATCGCGGAGGCAAAAGCGCTCAAGCCGTCGCTCGAGAAATACTGGAGCGACATGCCGACGGTTCGTTCTCACGCCGTTTCCATGGCTCCCATCGCTCCAGGAGCCGAAAAGTTTCCTGTGATCGTTTTCTCGCACGGCATGAACTCCGCGCGGTACTTCTATTCCGCCTTGCTCCAGGACCTTGCCAGCAACGGCTACATCGTCGCTGCGGTCGATCACCCGTACTGGTCGATGGCAGAGTCCTTCTCAGACGGCAAGAACGTCAGTTTCGACCAGAGCATGGTCGCCCTGGACAAACTCAGCCCGGACGAGATCGACATGATGATGAAGGAAGGGGTCGTCGAAATGGGCATGGACGAAGAGTTCGTTGCGCGCAGCCTGACGTCTGGTTCAGTCCCCGCGTCCGCTAAGCCGATCCTTGCCCGCGCGGACTTTGCACACTTGGTCGTAGGCGGTCACTCGATGGGCGGAATGTCCGCACAGAGGGCGTGCATCGAGTCGAGCCAGTTCCAGGCGTGCTTCAGTCTCGACGGTGCGGCATGGGGCCCGATCCACGGCGGAATGCAGCCGTCCGCGTGCCCGAAGCCGCTCCTCTTGCTCCTGTCCCAACAGTTCTATCGCGCGGACAAGGACTTTGCGGCGAAGTATATGCAGTACTGGAAGAGCCCCGACGTCTTTCTCATCAACGGTTCGAAGCATCGGTCGTTCACCGACATCGCGCTGCTCGACAACGACCCTAACGCGTCGCCGAGCGCGACCGTGCTGTTTCACAGGATTGCCCGCTCTGTCCGAACGTTCCTCGATGCAGTAACGAAGAACGTTGGCAAAGACGAACTGGCAAACAACATCGGCGCGATCGAAGGCGTCCAGGCCATAGACCTCGCGTCGATCGGAAAGTAGTAGGCCGGTCTAGCCACCTGCATTGCATGCCTCGGTACGTCCCGTACCGAGGCTTAGAAGCGTTGCCGATGCCCCTATATGCACTGCCGACGGCACTTCGGCGCTCGCCGGACCCGTCTTTCCATCTGCCGAACGGTTTCTGGCGCTTACCGAGATGGGTTTGCCGCCCGCCGAAAGTGCACAGGCAGCTCCCGAAACAGCATTTCCTCCTCCCGAAACTGTCCCGGGGGGAGTTTTCAGAGCCTCGACAAGAGCCGGAAGAGCCATTCCTTAAGTTGGCGCAGGTTCAACTCAAGACGGCGCGGGGTTGGCCTGCCGTGAGTTCCTTTGGAGCGTGTGGCACGGTTGTTCAGCAAGGCGCACCAGACCCAGATCTTCCAAACCCGGCGGCTTGCTGGACAGCCGTGGCGTGCTGCGGAACTAGTCCTCTTCACGGCTGTCCGGAGGACGCTTAGTTTCGATGTGAAGGGCTCTGTCAGGACGCGTCCTCGGAACAACCGTGCCACACAGGATTAGCCCTGCCACCCGCCGAGATCACTAGGAGTGGCAGTCTAGCCGCGCCAGTCCCTCCTGAGCACCTCGCGCCTATAGTCTGTAAGGGAGGTCGCACGCGAGGGACCAGACGCAGAAGCCCGCTAACACCAGCGTCAACACAATGATCCAAATCGACGTCTTCAAACTCACCGACGCTCCCCCAAGTTTAGTTTAAGCGTTCTGATGGCGACTCGGGACGAATCGCGTTCGCGCATTCACCCTAATCGTTCATCCAGTCAAAACTAGCCCTACCCGGCACTAGTCCAAAGTCCGCATAGGCGCTATTGGCGCAGGCTTCGTATGCGCGAAGACGGGCTTCAGCGAGCATAGTGATGCATCGCTCGAAACCGGTTTCGTCTTCGAATGGCCCGTCGGACCATCCTCCCATGCCCGTCAACTTCGGGATGACTTGGAGGGCTGTGAGTAGCCTGCGCGCATCTTCGTTCAACGCACCTTGGGGGGCTCGAACCAAGTGGTTCTTCACGGCTTGCCTTCTTCCCAAAAGGACGTCTCTCACCATGTCAAACTCCTCGGCCCAAGATGGATGCTCAGAGCCTGCGGAGAACACGCTATTTTCTTTAAGCGCCTCGTCGAGACGCTGGATTGATTCCGTAAGAGACAGTTTCGGACTGTAGTCGGGCATTGCAGAACAGTTGGCAAATCCCACTTTCCAAGGTGGCTCGCCATCCTTCACCACCCAACTGATCTGGCACCAGTTGTTGACTGTGTTCTGTGTGTCGATGACGAGCCATGCCTGCTCTCTATAGATTGAATAGGATCGCGGCGCCGGATGACCGGTCAGAGTTTCCCCGGGAAAATCCATATATCGCAACTCGACTTCCGCCTTCTTGTTCATCAGAAGCCACTGAGCCCACTTTGTCGGGTCGTTGAAACTAAAACCCGACCTGCCGTCCATAAACAACGTGAAGTTCGGGAGCGCAAAGTCTATGCTGTCGAGCCGTCCTCTGGCCATTCCGCGCACACCTGCTACTAGCGCCACAATTTCTGCGTCGAACATTGCTGTACGAATTATGCATGCCCGGTTTGGGTTGGCGTCCAGTTCGATTCCACTGCTTTTAAACCAAACGTCCGATGGAACTGGCCCGAACCTGCCAAAATCCAACCCAACGCGATGAGCAAGGAACTAGGCATCACCCCGCGAGGCGAGAACTTCGCCGAGTGGTACAACGACCTCGTCAAGCGGGCGGAACTGGCAGAGAACAGCCCCGTGCGCGGCAGCATGGTCATCAGGCCGCACGGCTACACCCTCTGGGAGAACATGCAGCGCGCGCTCGACGACATGTTCAAGGCCACCGGCCACGTCAACGCCTACTTCCCGCTCCTCATCCCGATGTCGTTCTTCGCAAAAGAGGCCGAGCACGTCGAGGGCTTCGCCAAAGAGAGCGCGATCGTCACCCACCACCGCCTCAAAGAGGGCCCCAACGGGCTCGACGTCGACCCCGAGGCAAAACTCGAAGAGCCTTACGTCATCCGCCCTTCCAGCGAGACGATCATCTGGCACACGTACAAGAATTGGATCCAAAGTTATAGAGATCTGCCGATCCTGATCAACCAGTGGGCCAACGTCATGCGCTGGGAACTGCGCCCGCGCCTCTTCCTTCGCACGACCGAGTTCCTGTGGCAGGAAGGCCACACCGCGCACGCCACCTACGACGAGGCAGAGCAGGAGGCGCTCACCATCCTCAACGAGTGCTACGGCAAGTTCGCGGAGGAGTGGATGGCCGTCCCAGTGCTCAAAGGCGTCAAGTCGAAGAACGAGACCTTCGCCGGCGCGGACCACACCTACACCATCGAGGCGATGGTGCAGGATTTGCGCGCGATCCAGGCGGGAACGTCCCACCACCTCGGCCAGAACTTCGCCAAGGCGTTCGACGTCCAGTTCCAGTCGAAAGAGGGCCAACTCGAATACGTCTACGCCACAAGTTGGGGCGTCTCGACGCGCCTCATCGGCACCGTCGTCATGGCGCACGGAGACGACAAGGGCCTCGTGCTGCCACCCAAACTCGCGCCGATCCAAGTCGTTATCATCCCGATCGGCAAGGGCGACAAATTGGCAGACGTAACAAAGAGAGTCGACAAACTCGCAGGCGATCTGCGCAAAGAAGGCGTGCGCGTCAAAGTCGACGACAGTGACAAGTCGCCCGGCTGGAAGTACAACGAGTGGGAACTAAAGGGCGCGTGCGTGCGCATCGAACTCGGCCCGCGAGACTTGGAAGCAGGGAACTGCGTCGTCGCACGGCGCGACCAAGAAGAAAAGCACACGGTCCCACTCGACAGCGCCGTCGCGCACGTCGTCGCAGAGCTGCCCAAGATGCAACAGGCGCTCTACGACCGCGCGCTCGCACTGCGCGAGGCGAACACCCACCGAGTCGACACCTGGGACGACTTCAAAGCGAAGTTCGAAGGCGAAGGAGGCGGCGGATTCGTCATCGCCCACTGGGACGGTACCGGCGAGACAGAAGAGCGCATCAGCGCCGAGACCAAGGCGACCATCCGCGTCATCCCGCTTGAACCGCTCCACCCAGACGACGCCAAGCCCGGCAATTGTGTCCTCACAGGCAAGCCGAGCAAGCAGCGCGTCGTGTTCGCGAAAGCTTATTAGTGGCCGTCAGGACTTGGGTTGAAGTACTCCGCCGGAAACGGCTCGCTCGGGTGCGAATACAGCCACGCGGCGCGCGTCACCACTTCGGGGTTTGCGCGGTCAACCTGGCTCCAGTCCTGCTTCATCGACTCCAGTGCCAACCGCCTCGCCTCGCCCGAAAGTTGCTCCGGTCGCGGCGTCAGTTCGTCCAGTGGAACCCGGTTCGGTCGGTGCTCATACGGCGCAAAGTCAGGCTTTGAGACAAAGCACTCGCTCAGCGGGTGCGCTGTCCGATCAAACCGCGTCATTGCGGGCAGACCAAGCACCAGCCCGATCGTCCGCACGAACGAGGTCGTCGTGTACATCTGGCTCACGACTGCGCCACGCTTCGTGTACGGCGAAGCCACAAAAGCGAAGGTCCTGTGTCCGTCGACGTGGTCGATCCCCAACTGGCAATCGTCCTCCAGTCCCAGCACCAGTGTGTCCTTCCAGAACTGAGACTTCGACAGCCCCTCAACGATCCGCCCCAGCGCGAGGTCGTTGTCTGCGACCGCCGCCCACGGAGTCGGGTAGTCGGGTGTAAACCCGACCGTATGGTCGTTTGGCAGGAGAAGAATGCAGAGCTGCGGCATCTCGCCCGACTTCTCCCACGCTGCAAGTTCGCCGAGGAACTGGTCAGCGCGCCACTGGTCGCTCACGTTCTGCGGAAATCCGATGTAGTTGGGGTTCAGGAGCGGCTCCAACGCCTTCTGGGATGTGCCAGCCTTGATTTCAAACTTGTTGGTGCCGCTCTTATAGTCTTCCCACACGTCCTTGAACGATCCGCCCTTGCCGGTCTCGCGGTTGCGCACGACGGGCTTGTCGACGAACTCGCCGAAGACCCGCACCTTCAAGCCGCTCTCGACTGCAGCGTTCCACAGGAACCCTTCAGGAGAAAACGCGAGCGGGTCGCCGCCGTCGTACGGGTAACTACGCGCATATGCGTTGTAACTGCGCTCCATGTATTCGTTCGCCACTGCGGAGTCCGTCCACTGGTGGCCGTCCGCCGAGTTCGTGCCGCTGACGTACGTGTTGTCGAGGAGCACGAAGTCGCGCGCGATCTCGTGGTGGTTGGGCGAGACCATCTCAGGAAACATACAAAGGTCGCTGCGCCCGTTTCCCTCACGCATGTCGCCCAGGATCGCGTCGTAACTCAAGTTCTCCTTGATGATGTAGACGACGTGCTTGAAGACGCTCGGCTCGCCGACGCGCTCTGGCACCGGTACCGGCGCGACGCCGTTGCGCGCCGGAAGCTCGCGGCCCCATGAGTTGTTGCTCGCCACCTTCCTGGTCTGGGCTTGCAGGTTTGCAAAGTCGCCTGTTCCGACGAACTGCACGGTCCCCATGTTGTTGTGGATGTAGTAGAGCCCCTGCTGGAACTTTATGCCGCGACCAGTTGCGTCGTTGGCGTTCGTGGACTCGGCCCGCGACCCGATCCCTTTCGCACAGGGCACGACCACTGAGTCGCCCGTGGTCGCGACGCCGATCGGAAACCACGCGGTAGGGAAGTACCCCTTGACGGCGATTCCGTCGGACGTGTCGCAGACCGCGACGGCGTTCGCGCCGCCCAGAGAGACGTACATCGTCCGTCCGTCTCCTCCGAATGCAAGTCCTGTGGGGATCTGACCGAAGTTCGCGTCGTCCGGCGGCCTGATCTTCGCATACTCGGTGTGACCGTCCTTGACGAAAGCCACCGTGTCCGAGTCCGCCATCGCGACGTAGAGCCCGCCGTTCGCCCAGGCCATCGCTCCCGGCTGTCGTCCGTTGACCACGCGCTCCGTCGAAAGATCGCCAAGGTCGACGCGCACCACTGTGCCGAGCCCGACGGCGTCGGTTCGCGGATCGACGCGCACCTGCGTCCCAGCCGTGCTCTCGGCTGCGGTCGAAAACTCGCTCGCTTCGATCCCTCCGCGGCACGCGATGTAGAGCGCACCGTTTGCCAAGAGCAGGTGATAAGGTGCCGCGTCAACGGCGGTCGACCGAAGCACCTTGCCGGTCTGCGCGTCGACTTCGACCACCGCGTTGCGGATGCCCAAAGCGACGTAGAGTTTCGTACCGTCGGAGGAGACCGCGAGCCCGTTCGCCTGTGGGTTGCCGCTCTTTCCCTCAAGGTCGATTCTCCAGTTCTTGCTCGTCCACCCCTTCTCGCCGCGATCGATCACCACGACGTCACCGTTGCTTCCGGAGGCGAAGATGCGCAGCCCGCCTGGAGCCCATGCGAGTCCCAACGATCCGCCCCCGAACCTCACGCTTCCTTTGTCGCTCCCGTCGAGCCCATAGAGGTGCACGCCGTTTGTCGCCAGCACCGCGACCATCGATCCGTCTGGCGAGACCGCGACGTCCTTGGGTCGCGCGAACTCTGTGGTGACCATGCGACCGAGGGGCGTCAGAGTCTGGCCAGTCTCCACCAGGTACGTACCGTCAGACTGTCGCCCCGGCTGCACTCTCATTGCGACGAAGGTCGCCGCCCCAGCCCCCACGCAAAGTGCTAGTCCGATGCCGATCACTGTCCGACGGTCCATGCGGGCACTATACCGAGTGGGATGCCGCGAGAGCCGCAGGGATCATTGCGCTCGTCTCGTTCGTTAACTGATTCAATGTGGAAACTGCCGCGAGCGTCGGAATGGCCCCGGTTCCTAGTGGACTTTTTCCGCCTCCAGGTGGTCGCGTGCACGTTCGCTTTTTCTCTGGTCTTCCTGATCGCGGTAACGCGTTACGTCGGGTTTCCGTGGCTCCCCCGCTACGACTGGCTGTTCCTCTTCTGCCTGGCAATCCAGTTCCTCATGGTGCGAGCGGGCTTCGAGACGTGGCGCGATGCAGCAGTCGTCGGTGTGTTCCACGTTCTGGGAACTGGACTAGAACTGTACAAGGTCAGTCAGGGAAGTTGGTCATATCCAGGCGATGCTCACTTCGCGGTCGGCCCGGTTCCGCTGTTCGCAGGGTTCATGTACGGCTCGGTCGCCTCGTACATGGGGGTCGCATGGAAGAAGATGTCCCTAAGAGCGAACGGCTGGCCAGACCCGATCGTGACGCTCTCCTTCGCTCTCCTTATCTATTCACAGTTCTTCTTCCACGCCTGGCCGGTCGTCGTCAGGCTCCTAATGCTCGCGCTGACCGTGTTCGTGTTTCGGAAGTCGAGCGTGCACTTTGACTGCTCCGGCGGTCGTTGGTCTCTGCCAATGCCCGTCGCGTTCGTGCTCATCGGCACGATGATCTATGCGGCGGAGAACATCGGCACGTTCTTCCGCGGCTGGATGTACCCCTATCAGGCGATCGAGTGGACGCCGGTCCACCCGATGAAACTTGTGGCTTGGATCCTATTGATGACGGTCAGCCTGATCGTCGTCGCGGAGTACAAGCGCCGCATCGCGGAACTTGCGCCCTCACTGAGCCAAGCGCAGGAACAGCAGGCCTAGCCGCCGTGGCCGTGCCCACCGCCATGGCCGCCGCTGTTTCCATGGCCCTCTCCGCCGCCTTTCTTCGGCATCTTTGCCTTGATCTTGTCGCAGGTCGAGTCGAAGTCCTTGGTCTTGCCCTTGGAGACGACCGCAGCAAGAACCAGGTCGAAGTCCGAGAGGCCCTTCTGCTTGTTACGACTGTAATCTCCGGACTTCATGCCGTACCTCGTGCTGAGAAGGTTGATCCAGATGCCGGACTCGAACGACTCGCCCTTCACGCGCATCTTGTTGAAGTCGCCGGGATGCATGCCGAGTTCTTTTGCGACGTTGCCCCACGCTTTTCCGTTGCCGCGGTGCCGCAGCACGTAGCCTACGTCGTGGTGCGTGTACTTCCCGATGATCAGCGCTGGCCCGATGATGCTGAAAGGCTCGTCGTGGTCGTTGCTGATCCGCACGACTGCGTCGACCTTCATGCCGAGCGCGTCGGCGACGACGATGGCCATGGCGGCCTCCGTCGGTGACAGTTCGAACTGGCCCATGACGCCCTTGACCAGCGACTCCTGCGCGAACGAAGTCGAGAAGAGACCGAAGGCTGCGATGAGAAGTGCGGCTCGTTTCATGTCTAATCCTAGGACGGCTGAAGCCAGCCCCATTAGACACTTTTCCATACTTCTGGGTCCGTCCAGGGTCGATTTAGCGTTTGATACAAAGCGGCTCGAGGGCCGGGGCCGCCAGGGGTTGCTGGCCCGGCTAGAACCTGGCATATCTGCTGGAAGAGGTGTAGAATGCCCCCACTATGGCGAGGCAATCGATTTGGACGTCGCGGCTGGCGGCGCTTGCTCTATTTGCGTTGGTAGTTACACCCGCGACGGCCCAGAGGGGCGGCGGCTTTGGCGGAGGCGGTGGCGGACAAAGGTCAGCAGCGGCACAGGAGCCGCAGATCAAGCCCTATGCCGACGTCATCACCGACAAGGCCGTAACGGCTGAGGGAGTCTTCAAGACGCACCGAATCGGCGAAAAACTCTACTTCGAGATACCCAAGGACGAACTCAATAAGGACTTCCTTTGGGTCACGGAGGTCGCCGACACTCCTGAAGGCGGCTACAACGGCACCGCCACGGGCGACCTCGTCGTGCAGTGGCAGCGTGTGGACGACAAGATTCTGCTGAGGCAGATGAACTTCAACAACCGCGCCGTCGATAGCGAGGCGCTGGAACTCGGCATACAGCACTCGAACGTTCCACCCATCATCGAGTCCTTCAACATCGCCGCGCTCAGTGACGACGGCGCCGCCGTCATCGATGTCACGAGCCTCTACACGAGCAACCCGCCCGAGTTCGACGTCGCCCGGCGCTTGCGTGTCGGTGCGCTCGACCCGTCGCGCTCCTACCTCGACAAGGTCAAGACCTTCCCGACCAACATCGAAGTCAGGTCGGTCATGACGTTCCGTCAGGGGACGCCGCCCCCCACGACGAACGGCCCAGGTCGGCGCTTCCCGGGCTTCGGCGCGACGAACAGCGGACCGAGCAACACGGCAGTCGTCAACTACAGCATG
>DATLWQ010000143.1:0-1972 GCA_035576225.1 Fimbriimonadaceae bacterium
GTACAGTTCCAAATCGAGGCACCGATGGCTTGGTCCCCCGAGTATCCGGTGCTCTATCAACTCGATCTGTCGATCAAGCGCGGCGGCCAGGTGATCGACCATTGTCAGTCGTACTTCGCGTTCCGCAAGGTCGAACTGAAGGACGACAAGTTTGGGCGGCGCATCTATCTCAACGGAAGACCACTCTTCATGTTCGGGCCGCTCGACCAGGGTTGGTGGCCGGACGGGCTCTACACCGCGCCGACCGACGCCGCGTTGCGTCACGACCTCCAGTTCACAAAGGCACTCGGTTTCAACATGATCCGCAAGCACGTCAAGGTCGAGCCCGAGCGCTGGTACTACTGGTGCGACCTTCTCGGCATTCTGGTTTGGCAGGACATGCCGAGCGGAGACAAATACATCGGCGGCAACGACCCCGACATCACGCGCACGCCCGAGAGCGGCAAGGACTACGAGACGGAACTGACGCGCCTCATCGAACAAAAGAAGTTCCACCCGTGCATCGTCACGTGGGTGCCGTACAACGAGGGTTGGGGCCAGTGGGACACTCCGCGCATCGTCGAGACGATCAAGAAACTCGACCCGACGCGGCTCGTCGACAACGCGAGCGGGTGGACGGACCGCGGCGTCGGCGACCTGATCGACATCCACCGCTACCCCGGCCCCGCAGTACCCAACCCCGACGGCAAGCGCGCGCAGGTTCTGGGCGAGTTCGGCGGTCTCGGGCTCCCCGTGGAGGGACACCTCTGGTGGGACAAGCGCAACTGGGGGTACCGGACCTTCAAGACGATCGATGACCTGCGTCCAGCCTATCAGGCGTTGATCGAACAACTAGACGCTCTGCGCGCCAACGGGCTGTCGGCGGCCGTCTACACGCAGACGACCGACGTGGAGGGCGAGGTCAACGGGCTGATGACCTATGACAGAGCCGTGGAGAAGATCGATCCCGAATGGGCGGCGCCGATCAACGAACGGCTGTACGATGCAGTGCCGGTCACGGAGCCTGTCGTTCCGACCAGCGAGAAGGCGCCGCAGACCTGGTCATACACGACCGACGCACCGCCGCCCGACTGGTACATGCCGGACTTCGATGACAGCGGTTGGAAGAAGGGTACCGGAGGCTTCGGACAAAGCACGACTCCCGCACCTCACGTCGGGACCGAGTGGACCTCGCCCGACATTTGGATCAGAAGGAAATTCACCCTGTCAAGGATCCCGTTCGACCCGTTGCTCCGCCTCTGGCACGATGAGGACGCCGAGGTCTACATCAACGGCGAACTGGTCGCATCGTTCAAGCAGTGGGTGGACACCTACATCAATGTGCCGTTTGACTCGTCTCCCTTGCGCAAAGGGGCCAACACGATCGCCGTGCACTGCAAGCAGACGAGCGGCGGACAGTTCATCGACGTCGGCATAGTGGAGCGGGTCTCAGGGTCGTAGACCCTTTGGGAGTGCGCGGATTCATCCGCGCTTTCCTGGGCGGCGGTTCGCCGCCGCCCGCATTGTGGATAATCCCCCTGTGCGCGTACCGTTCGACTCGCTCTGCCTTGCGGCCGTCGCGGCCGAAAGCCAGGTATTGGTCGGCGGACGCGTCCAAAGGGTCATCCAGCGCGGCCCGCTAGAAGTCGAGATCGGCGTCTACTGTGGCCAGGAACTCTTCCTGTTTGTAACCGCGGACGCGCAGTACGCCCGTGCTCACCTGCTAACGCGCCGCCGAGAAGGGCCGAAGGAACCGCCCGGCTTCTGCATGGCGCTGCGCAAAGCGATCATGGATGCGCGCGTCGAGTTCGTGCGCCAACGTGGGCTCGACCGCATCCTGGAGGTCGGATTCCGTGGCAAGGACAGCGTCTTCGTCCTGGTCGCAGAACTGATGGGCAAGCACTCGAACATCGTCCTCGTCGACGCCGACGGCAAGGTCTACGTCGCAATCAAGGTGGTCGGCAAGAGCAAGAGCAAGCGGCCGATCCTTCCC
>DATLWQ010000144.1:0-16263 GCA_035576225.1 Fimbriimonadaceae bacterium
GATCCGCCGACCTTGAGCGCGTACGTGCCTCCAAAGGAGAACGTCAGCGTCGCAGACTTGACTGCACAACTACAAGAGATGGGCGCCGACGTGACGACGGAGCAGGTCGAAGAGATCGACTGGGCGGAGGCGTGGAGGGACTTCTTCAAACCGCAGTCGATCGGCGAGCGCGTGTGGATCAGGCCGTCGTGGGAGGACGCCGTTTGCCCGGAGGGAAGGATCGAGATCGTGCTTGATCCCGGCCAGGCGTTCGGGACGGGCGACCATCCCACGACGAGGATGTGCCTGCATCTCTTAGAGCGCGCGGATTTGGATGGAAAGTCGGTCGCCGACATCGGCTGTGGGAGCGGAATCCTCTCGGTGGCCGCGAAGAAGTTCGGCAGCGCGAGCGTCGACGCCGTCGACGTCGACTCTATATCTGTGGAATCGGCCCGTGCGAACGCCGCACTCAACGAGGTCGACTTCGCTGCGTACGAAGGTGCAGGCTTTGAGCCTCTTGCAGACAAGGTCTACGACGTCGTCTTGAGCAACATCATCAGCGCAGCGATCATCGCCCTTGCGCGGGAGGTGCCGGCCCACCTCGCACCGGGAGGCACGTGGATCGTGAGCGGGATCATTGGGCCGAACTGGCCGGATGTGCGCGATGAAGTATCCGCACACGGCTTTGAAGTCGTCGAAAGAATGGAGGAAGGTGATTGGGTAGCCGCGAGCCTGCGCCGCTGAGGTCCGTGCCGCGCGCGTTCGTGGCGGGCGTGCCCGAGGAGCTGCCGGAAAGGATCCTGCTGCCAGAAGAGGACGACAAGAAGTTCCGCAACGTGTTGCGGTTGAAGTCCGGCGACGAGGTCGCGATATTGCCCGGAGACGGCCGCCTCGTGCGCGCGACGCTCGACGGGCACAGCGTGCGACCGGTCGAGACGGTCTGGCCCGATACGGAGCCGAGGCGGCGCCTGACCCTTTGCCTTGCGATGCCCAAGAACGACAAGTTGGACGAGTCGGTGCGACTCGGATCGGAGATCGGGGTCGCTACGTTCGTCCTGTTCCCGTCCGACCGCACGGTCGTCAAGTGGGACGAAAAGAAGCGAGAGCACAGGCTGCGACGGTTGCGAGCGATCGCCCGTGAGGCGGCCGAGGTCAGTTTCCGCACGCGACTGCCGGGGATCGGCTTGATGCTGAGCCTCGCCGAAGTCTTGGAGTCATATCCGAACGCGCAGGTGC
This sequence comes from Fimbriimonadaceae bacterium, assembly GCA_035576225.1. Lineage (GTDB taxonomy): Bacteria > Armatimonadota > Fimbriimonadia > Fimbriimonadales > Fimbriimonadaceae > JADFMN01. Next base: position 1,216 of record DATLWQ010000144.1, read on the forward strand.
TAAGCGAAGTCGAGAAGGTGGACGCCAAAATGCGAACAGCCGATGAGATGACGCTTGTGATCGGCCCGGAAGGCGGCTGGTCGCCGCGCGAGGTCGAGCAGATCGGCGAACGCGCGGTCACTCTCGGCGAGCGCGTCCTACGCGTCGACACGGCGGTCGCCTCAGCGTGCGCGCTCGCGCTTTTGGGTGACAGGTAGACTGCCCGCCATGCGTGTGGACGGAAGACAGCCGGACGAACTGCGGCCGGTGACGATGGAAAGGGGTTACGCGAAGTTCGCAGAGGGATCTTGCTTCATTAAAATGGGCGACACGCACATGATGGTGACGGCGACGGTCGAGGACCGCGTACCGCCGTTCATGAAGAACACGGGGAAAGGCTGGTTGACCGCCGAGTACTCCATGCTCCCGAGGTCGGGGCGTGAGCGCAACCAACGGCCCGGAACACGCGGGCCGAACGGACGATCGATGGAAATTCAGAGGTTGATCGGTCGTTGCTTACGCACAATTGTGGATCTGGATTCGATGGGAGAGCGCACGATCATCGTCGACTGCGACGCAATCCGTGCGGACGGTGGCACGCGGACCGCGTCGATCACCGCCGCCTACATCGCGGTCCACGACGCGCTCGAATGGATGCGCGGAAAGAACATGATCAAGACCAACCTCCTGTTGGACTCGATTGCCGCAGTCAGCCTCGGTGTCGTTGACGGGCAGGAGATCCTCGACCTCTGTTACGAGGAGGACTCGCGCGCACAGACGGACATGAACATTGTCATGACCGGGTCCGGAAAGTTCGTCGAGATCCAGGGGACTGCGGAGGCCCAGCCGTTTACGGCCGAAGAACTAGGACGGATGCTGAGCCTCGCCAAGAAGGGAATCGAAGAACTGACGGCAAAGCAAAGGTCGCTTCTCGGCGCATGAAGACTCTGGTCGTCGCGACTCACAACAGAAAGAAGGCCGGCGAGATGACCGCGATCCTCTCGCGATCGGTTCCAGGCATCGAGATCAAGACCCTTGGGGACTTTACAGGCGCACCCGAGCCAGAGGAGACCGGCGACACCTACCGCGAGAACGCTCTGATCAAGGCGCGCAGCGCGGCCGCCTTCACTGGCGAGTGGTCGCTCGCCGACGACGCCGGCCTGGAGATCGACGCCCTCCCTGGCGACCTAGGAGTCCACAGCAAGCGGTTCGAGGGGGAGGAGACCTCCTTCGAGCAGAAGATGGCTGTCGTCCTCGACCGCATGAAGGACGTTGCTGAGCCGGAGCGTGGCGCGCGGTTTAGGTGCTGCGTCGCCCTCGTCTCACCCGAAGGGGAGGAGCACGTCTTTGAAGACACGTGCGAAGGGCGCATCGCACGGGCACCGAGCGGTTCGGGGGGGTTCGGATACGACCCTATCTTCTTCCTGCCGCAACTTGGTTGCACGATGGCAGACTTGACTCCAGACCAAAAGCACGCGGTCAGCCACCGTGGAAAGGTGCTGGCGAAACTCGCGGCCCACCTCGCTAGCCGGTGAAAATGACGGAGAGGGAAGACACGTGGTAGACGTTCAGGACCACCATAAAGCAGTTCGCGACTGCCATGACGTTTTGGATGAACGTCCGGTTTCGCAATCGATAGGCGACGCACAGTACGAGCAGCGTCAGGCTCACTTTCATGAATTCGAAGAGGCCCTCCGACTGTAGGCTGCGCAGGAACGGGTTTGCCTCGGTCGCGCCCAGTTGGAAAGCGATCAGCGTGAACACCAGGTCGCCCATCCCGAGGAAGACGTACAGAGTGAGCCAGTTCGGAACGAACTGCCTGGCACCTTCAGAAGCAGGAGGCCCAGCACCAAACCTCATACTTGTTTTAATCCACGTTCGAACCTGAGTTTGAGCAAGCGCCGCCAAACCCCGGCAAGGCTCGGGGGAACGAAAGTCTCCCTACCGTCCGCAACCGCCTCTGTTCCGATGCGTAATAATTCGCGAAATGTCTCCGTCCGCGTCCTTCAGGACGTTCCTCGTGGTGTGGTTCGGCCAGGTCGTGTCGCTCGTCGGGTCGAGCATGACGGGGTTCGGACTTGGCGTCTGGGTGTTCCAAAAGACGGGGTCGGCGACGCAGTTCGCCATGATCGGCCTCGCTGCGATCGTGCCGAGCATCCTGTTGGCGTCGGTCGCGGGCGTCTACGTCGACAGATGGGACCGGAGAAGGACGATGATGTTCTCCGACTTCATCGCCGGACTCTCGACCGTCGCCGTCGCGATCTTGCTGTACTTTGGCAAACTCGAACTCTGGCACATCCTGATCACGACCTCCGTCAGTTCCGGCGCGTCGGTTTTCCAGCGGCCCGCCTATACCGCCGCAACGACGCTGATGGTGCCCAAGGAGCAACTCGGAAGGGCGGCAGGGATGATGCAGATCGCAGGTCCGCTCGGTACGATCCTGGCCCCGATCCTCGCGGGAGCGTTGATCGTCATGATCGGTCTGAGCGGGATCATTGTGATCGACTTCTCGACCTTCCTCTTCGCGATGGCGACGATGACTCTTGTTCGATTCCCGGCTCCTGAAAAGAAGCCATCCACGGAGAGGCCCTCTGTTCGCCGAGAGGCCGCCGAGGGCTGGCACTACGTCCGCCAACGGCCTGGGCTGCTCTACATCATGGGCTACTTCATGGTCTTCAATTTCGTCTTCTCGTTCGCCGGCGCACTCTATGCGCCGCTGGTCCTCAGTTTCTCGGGGGCTGTCGGACTGGGGACGGTCATGTCTCTCGCCGGCGCGGGCGGCATCGTTGGCTCAGTGGTGCTCAGCGTCTGGGGCGGCCCAAAGAGAAGGATCCTTGCCCTGCTCACAGGTGGACTGCTGGTCAGTCTCTGTATGTCACTGACCGGTGTTCGTGCCTCTGTGCCGCTGATGGCTGGCGCGTCGTTCATGATGATGGCGTTGTTGCCGTTTCTGAATGGTGCGAGCCAGACGATCTGGCAGACCAAGACCGATCCGACGATCCAGGGCCGCGTGTTCGCGATGCGTTCCATGGCGGCGATGGGGGCCGTGCCGCTCGCCTACGTGCTGGCGGGACCGCTGGCGGACAAGGTCTTTGAGCCGAGGATGGTTCAAGGCGGCGCGCTTGCAACGGTCTTCGGGCCGCTCATGGGGGTCGGCCCAGGGCGCGGCATCGGGCTGATGTTCGTGCTGACAGGCCTGCTCGCGGCAGTGCTGTCGGTCTGCGCGTTCGCGGTACCTCGCTTGCGCAACGTCGAGACGGAAGTGCCTGACGCGATCTAGACGGTCGCCTTGGACCGCTGTGCGATCGTCTCGAGGAACGCCTCGTTGTTGGGGGTCCGCTTGAGCAGTTTGATCAGCGACTCCGTCGCCTCGACCGCATCGTTGGACTTCGCGAGCATCCGGTGCAGTTGCACGACGGCCTCGAGTTGGTCGGGGTCGAACAGCGCCTCTTCGTGGCGGGTGCTCGATAGCCGCACGTCGATGGCGGGCCAGATTCGCCGCTCAGCGAGGTCGCGGTCCAGCACGATTTCCATGTTGCCCGTGCCCTTGAACTCCTCGAAGATCTGGTCGTCCATGCGCGAGCCCGTCTCGACGAGCGCGGTCGCGATGATCGTCAGCGAACCGCCCTCCTCGACGTTGCGCGCGGCGCCGAAGAACCGGCGGGGCCGGTAGAGCGCGGCCGGGTCGAGACCGCCGGAAAGCGTCCTCCCCGAAGGGTTGATCGTCAGGTTGCTTGCGCGCGAATAGCGCGTGATCGAGTCGAGCAGGATCACGACGTCGCGTCCGACCTCGACCAGGCGCTTGGCCTGCTCCAGACAGAGTTCGGCGACTCGCATGTGGTTCTCGGCCGGTTCGTCGAACGTCGAACTGATCACTTGGCCCTTTACAAATCGCCGGATGTCGGTGACCTCCTCAGGCCGCTCGTCGACGAGCAGGACCATCAGATAGACCTCGGGATTGTTCACGGCGACGGAGTTTGCGATCGACTTGATGATCGTCGTCTTGCCTGCCTTCGGCTGTGCGACGATCAGTCCGCGCTGGCCCTTGCCGATCGGTGCGATCAGGTCGATGATGCGACCGATGGTCTTGTCGGGCTCCGTCTCCTGGACGAGTTTCTCGTCGGGGAACAGCGGCGTCAGTTTGTCAAAGTTGACGCGGTTCTGGATCTCTGGCGCTTGGGTCGAGGAACCGTTGATGCTCTCGACGCGCAGCATGCCGCAGTACTTCTCTCCTTCCTTCGGTTCGCGCACGAGCCCGAACACGATGTCGCCGGGCCGCAGACCGAACCTCTTCACCTGCGACTGGCTGACGTACACGTCGTCGGTTGACGGCTGGTAGTTCATCTGGCGCAGGAAGCCCCACCCGTCGGGAAGGACGTCGAGGATGCCTTTGCGATAGATGGAGGAGTGCTCCTCGTTGGCGTGTACCAAAAGCGCTTCGATGACGGCGCCGCGGTCCTCGTCGAGCGAGACTCCCGCAGCCTTTGCCTGCTTTGCCAGTTCGGCCGGAGTCATCGAGTCGAAGTGCGAGTAGGCGACTTCTGGAAGTTTGTCGAGGTCTTCCTGTTCGGCCCGGTGCTGGGGCCTTCGGTTTCTGCGGCCGCCCTTCTGGCTTCCGCTTTCAGATTTTCGGGGACGGAATGTGTGCGTCATGGGACGTTCTTTTTGGGGATATGTTAGAAAGGTTTCCTTGGTTGAGATTCCGTGGACCGTTGTCCAGGTAGGTAGGGAATCTGATCACTCCTCGTGCAGGACGGCGATGTACGGAAGGTTCCGGTACCGTTCTGCGTGATCTAACCCATATCCTACCACGAACTTGTCCGGAATTTCAAATCCTACGTATTCAGCCTGGGCTGGGTGCCTCAGGGCGGCAGGTTTGCACAGCAGGGTCACCACCTTCAGGCTCCTCGGGCGCCTGGTGCCCAGGAGTTCCCGCAGGTGGCTCAGCGTGAGCCCCGTGTCCAGGATGTCCTCGACAATGAGGACGTCCCTCCCCTCGATGTTGACGTCGAGGTCCTTCTTGATCCGCACGATCCCGCTGGACGTGTTGCCGTTGCCATAACTGCTGGTCTGGACGAAGTCGACCTCGATGTTCTCGCCGAGGTGCCGCGAAAAGTCGGCCAGGAACGGGTACGAGCCCTTGAGCACGCCAACAAGCAGGATCTTTCTGTCCCCGTAGTCCGCCGAGACCTGCCCTGCGAGTTCGCTGACCCTGTTCTGGATCTCTTGCTCGGTGATCAGGACTTCGAGGCGGGGCACGGCCGGATTCTACTCCTTGGCAAGATCGCGCAATGACTGCTCGGTAAACGACGGATCGAGCGCATGGTAGAACGCCACGATCACCTTTGCTTTCTTTCCGACGAGGGGGTATTTGTCGGCGACCTCCCAGAACGCCTTCCTGCCCCCAAGCATCCCCTCGGCGAACGTGTTGAAGTCGTCCTCGATGTCGGACTGCCCGTACTGGTTCAGAAAGCCGTCCTTGTTGTACTTTTCCCGGTAGGAGAGGTCGTCCTTGCCGTCGCGGATCGCGTCGATCCCGCCCGATCCGTACTCGAACCCCTCCGGCAGTGCCGCCATCCACGCCTTCGTGTCGAAGGCCTCCGGGTTGTTGCGCAGTAAGATGCTCGAGAACTCGTGGTGGAACTCACCGCGCAGGTCGACATCGGCGATCCCTTCTTCGCCGTTGTCGCTGATGTAGATGGCGTCGAGCGAGTTGGTGCCTCCGTACTTGAGCCCGAAGAACTCCATCGAACCGACGGCGTGCACCGCCTTCAGGTTCTTCTTGAGGAGCGAGACCGGATAGACGGCCATCGCCTCTTTAATGAGCCGTGCCGAGCGCTGGCGCTCGCTCGCGGGAAGGGGCGTCGCCTTCGCCGCAATCCTTTCGCTCAGCCAAAAAGTAGGAAAGATGCTGTCGTCCGCGGAAAAGTCGATGCTGATCCCCGACCGCTCATCCACCGCGTTCGCGATCGCCTGAGGCTCTGCAGGACGAAGGGCGGAGCCAGCAGACAGGCAGAGGAGCACCAGCGACCTGTGTAAGACCGTTCGCATCCCTCGTGCTAGATTCTACGGCACGGGGCGGGGCTCAATTCCTGAGGGAACGGAAAAACTCCTCGGTAAAGCGGGAGTCCAGGCTGGAGTAGAACTTCACGGCGAGCCGCTCCTTCTGCGCCACCCGAGGAAAGTTGTCGACGACGCGCCAGAAGTCGGGATCTCCAGAGAACAGCCCTTCTGCGATCGTGTTGAAGTCCTCTTCGATGCTCGCGGTGGCGTACTGGTTGAGGAATCCTTCCGCATTGTAACGAGCCCGATAGACGGTATCGGCCCGACCGTTCTTGATCGCCTCTAGGCCGTTGGTTCCGTAGGCGTTCGGCTCGCGGTTGGCGGCCGCCCATGCGCGCGCGTCGAACTTCTCGTGGTAGTTGCGCAGCAGGATGCTGGAGAACTCGTGGTGGAACGTCCCCTTGACGTAAGAGTCGGTGAACCCGCAGTCCGCACCCCTGTTCGTTATATAGACCGAGTCGTTCGAGTTGGTTCCTGCATACCGGACGCCGTAGAACGACATCTGCCGCACGAAGTACACGGCCCTCAGGTTCGCGTCCAAGAGACCGACCGGATACAACGCCATCGCCTCCTGTGCCAGCCGTGCGGACCGAACCGCTTCGGCAGGATCGAGGGGGACGGCGATGGCGTCGATTCCGGGGCGTAGCCATTCCGCCGGGAAAATGGCGCCGTCCACCCTTGTCTTGACAGGGATCCCAGCATTGGCCGGCGCAAATTGACACCCGAGCGCCGCCGCCAGAAGCAGCGACGCTCTATTAACGGTCCACAGTGACCGAGGCGTCATACGTGGATTCTTGGGGGAGTCAGCCAGTGGGCAAACGGCAAGAGTACGGGATTGCCGGCCTGGCCCGTCTCTTTGCTGGTACCGCTGGGTCAGGCTTGCCTGGCCGTTTCCACGATTAGTCTGACGACTTCGTCCAACCCGAGGGGCTCAGATATGACGAGAAACTTCTCGCTGTGCGCGCCGGAAGCGGCCAGATCGCGGATCTTTGGCATCCACTCGCTGTCGACGAGTTTCAGGAGTTCGACAAGGCGCTCATCCGTCCCCCTCATGTCGCAGCCCTCTGTCACGTCGGGCCTTTGTCCGTCGGGGAAGGCCGTCTGCCGCCCTAGCGCGCGCTCGATGCAAAGCGAGACCGGGAGGTCCAAGAGCACCACAAGGTCCGCCCTCGGCAGCCGTTTCTCGATCGTCCACATCGCGCCGAGCCCGTCGATGATCCATTCGTCGTTCTCCACGAGCGCGTCGAGCGCGGCCTCCACCTCGTCCTCGGGTGCGCGCTGCCATCCTGGGCGCCACTGGATCTTGTCCATGTGGTGCACGGGGATTCTCAGTTCCTCCCCTAACCGCACCGCCACCGTCGTCTTGCCCGAGCCGCCGTTCCCGATGATCGTGATTCGTCGCTTCATTCCCACTCGATGGTCGCGGGCGGCTTGCTGGTCAGGTCGTAGAGCACGCGGTTCACGCCGTCCACCTCATTGACGATCCTGTTGCAGACGTGCTCGAGGAACTCGAAGGGGAGCGGGACCGCCTGAGCGGTCATCGCGTCCTCGCTCTGCACGGCGCGCAGCACGATCGGCTGCTCGTACGTGCGCTCATCGCCCATCACGCCGACGCTCCGGACGTCGAGCAGCGCAGCGTACGACTGCCAGATCTGTTGGTGGTGTCCGTGCTTGCGCAGTTCCTCGCGAAAGGTCCAGTCCGCGTCCTGTGTGATCTTCACGCGCTCAGGGGTGATCTCTCCGAGGATGCGCACCGCCAGGCCAGGGCCAGGAAACGGCTCGCGGTCGACGACGTCGTCGGGGAGACCGAGGGTGCGCCCGACTTCCCGGACCTCGTCCTTGAAGAGCCACTTCAGCGGTTCGATCACCTTCAGTTTCATCCACGCGGGCAGTCCTCCGACGTTGTGGTGCGTTTTGATCTTCGAGGCTGTCGGAGAGCCGCTTTCGATGACGTCCGGGTAGAGCGTGCCTTGAGCCAGGAAGTCGCAGCCCGTGAGTTCGTCGGCGTGCTGCTCGAAGCAGACGACGAACTCTTCACCGATCGTCTTTCGCTTCGTCTCGGGGTCAGTGACTCCTTTGAGTTTTGAGAAGAACTGTTCGCGCGCTTTGATTGCGACGAGGTGTGGGTGGAACACCTTGGTGAACGTCTCGACCACCTGCTCCGCCTCGTTCTTCCTGAGCAATCCGTGGTCGACGAAGACGCACACGACCTGGTCGCCGATCGCCTTGGTGAGAAGCGCCGCGACGACCGACGAGTCCACACCGCCGCTGACCGCGCATAAAACATGTTTGTCGCCGACCAGACCTCTGATCCGCTCACACTCCTCTTCGATGAAGTTCTCCGGCGTCCAATCACCGCTGAGGCCAGCGACCTCGAACAGGAACCGCTGGAGGATCGTGCGACCGTCGGGCGTGTGTGAGACCTCGGGGTGGAACTGCACGCCGTACTGCTTCTTAGCAGGGTTCTCGAAGGCAGCGATCGGACAGGTGTCCGTCTCGGCGGTGACCTTGAAGCCCGGCGGCGCAGCGAGCACCTGGTCGCCGTGACTCATCCAGACTTGGTCGCTGCTGAGCCGCCCCGCCAAAGCGTGCGGGTCGGCTTTCGTGAGCGTCCTGCGACCGTATTCGCGCTCGGTGGACTTTTTCACCTTCCCCCCGAGCCGGTGAGCCATCAGTTGGTGGCCGTAGCAGATCCCCAGCGTCGGGATTCCCTCGATGAGCGAGAAGTCCAGGTCGGGCGCGCCGTCGCCGAGCACGCTCTTGGGCCCGCCAGACAGGATGACCGCGTTCGGCTTGTGCTTGGCGATGTGCTCAGCTGCGCTCTGCCAGGGCACCATCTCGCTGTACACGCCCTGCTCTCGCACCCGCCGTACGATGAGCTGCGTGTACTGCCCTCCAAAGTCGATGACCGTGACCAGTTGGTGCCGCATGGAAGAGGGCTACAGTTTGAACCCTCTTCCATGCGCACCGCAAGGACCAGAGCCGTTACTCGGCCAGCAACTTGGTGACCTCAGCATCGAGATCGCGTGGATCGACGCTGCGAATGACGCCCGTCTTATCGATCACGAAGACTGTGGGGTAGCCCTCGATGTGGTAGGCGTTCTGCGATTTGTCGCTATCGTCGTTGAAGACCGTGTATTCGATCTTGTCCGTCTTAGCCGCATCCAGCCCTTCCTTCCATTGGTCGCAGTGGATTCCGATAAAGACCAAACCTTGGTCTTTGTGGCTTCGATACACCGAGTTGTTCTCGGGTATCGAGGCCCTGCACCCGCCTCACCAGTAGGCCCAGTAGTCGAGGACGACCACCTTTCCTTTGAGGTCGGCCATCTTCGGCATCGCGCCCTTCCAGTTGTAGGAGTTGCCGTCCAGGACGAGGTCCGGTGCCTTGTCCCCGGCCTTGAGCGCCACCGTTTCCATCTGCGTCTGATCGGTCGCGTCTGGAGTCGCGGTCCCCATCTGCGAGGTTCCGTCGTTGTTCGCCTGTGCAATCGGCTTGTCAACGGGGCTGCATCCCGCGAGAATTGCGGCCGTCGCCACGAGCGGTATGAGAATCCGTTTCATGTCAACAATTATAAATGACGTTCGGCGCCTTGTTGCTCCAATGTCCCCGACAGCCCTAGGCAGGGAAGATCCCAGTCAGCGGACTCGTAGGAGGAGGGGGGCCGCCCGGGCCCCGGCGCATGAAACTCTTGTCAGGCGTCCCGCGGTAGTAGCGGGGCACCATCGGGAACTCGTCTGTCAGCACGTAGTAGTAGGTTCCGTCGGGATATTCGGGCGTCACACCGGTTCGTCCGTTGCATTCGTCCAGGTCGCCTGAGCCCTTCACGTACTCCCAGTCCTCCGTGAAGAGCCCGTCGTACTTACCGCCGGGGCCGTCTGGCCTCGTGCCCTCCTTGACCCGGTAACTCGACTTCATCTTCGTCACGCCGCTCGTCTTGTCGTTCGGGGCTTTGTAGCAGTACGGCCCGTAGATCGGGAACCCGTCCGCCGCGTAGCCGACCAGCGTCATCGTCGTCGTGCTCTTGACCAGATCTTCCGGGATGCCGTGGTAGTGGTATGCGCCGTTGGGCTGCACGTGCGCGTTGTTCTGATCCATGCCGAGAGTGGGTCCGCCGGTCAGTGCCTCGTAGTTCCATCCGCTGCGCGGGTCGCGGTTCCAGAACTCGGCGGTGCCAGGGTCGAACACGACTCCATCGAGGGCGACGCCGAACGGCGAATGGCCCAGCGCCGTCACTTTCTCGCTGACTGTGGGCTTTGCGGGCATACGGAAGAAGTAGCGCTGCGGCCGAATGGAGTTCGGGTTGCCCCGGTTGGGAAAGTGCCCGTGTCCGTCGGCCGGCAGACCGTTCGCAGTGATGTAGCGATAGTCGCCCCGGACCTCGATCTTCACCTCGCTCTTCGGCAGTTGTTCGTCTCCCCCGGTTCCTCTGCGCTGAAGGTCGCCGCTTCCTTCGTGCGCGGACAGTGCCGTCGCACCGAGCAGCATCACTAGTGCCAAGTGTTTTCTCATAATCCGATCCCGCCGATCTAGCGCCGGCTGTCCACAAGGACGAATTTGTCGGCCGAGAGTTCGCGCATCGGGACTGAAGATAAACTGTACGCGTGCCGGAACTGCCCGACGTCACGATCTACTGCGAGGCGCTTGCAGCCCGTACGGTCGGGCACCGCCTCTTATCGGCGCGGATGCTCAACCCGTTTGTCTTGAGGTCAGTGGAACCGCCGGTCAAGGCTTTGGAGGACCTGCGTGTCAACGATGTCAGAAGGCTTGGCAAACGCATCGTCGTCTGCTTCGAGGGAGACCTGTTCCTCGTGATCCACCTGATGATCGCCGGGCGGCTTCTTTGGGCGGACGGCAAGCCGAAGTCCGCGAGGCCGGGAGGGAAGAGCACGCTTGCGCTCTTCCAGTTCGAGGACGGGCACCTGCTGCTCACAGAGGCAGGCAGCAAGCGGCGCGCGTCGGTCAACGTCGTACAGGGGGAGAAAGCGCTCGCCGTGCACAATCCTGGCGGTCTAGAGCCGCTCGACTGCTCGCTCAAAGAATTCAAGCAAGCGCTGCGCCGCGAAAACAGGACGCTCAAGCGCGCGCTCACCAACCCGATCACGTTCAGCGGTATAGGAAACGCCTACAGTGACGAGATCCTGCACGCCGCGCGCCTCTCGCCGCTCCAACTCACGCACAACCTCAGCGATGAGGAAGTCAAGCGGCTCCACCTGGCCACGAAGAAGACGCTCCTACAGTGGACGAACAAGTTGCGAAAGGAGTTCGACGGGAAGTTTCCCGGTCGCGGCCAAGTGACCGCGTTCCGGCCCGACTTCGCCGTCCACGGCAAGTTCCGCCAGCCATGCCCGGTCTGCGGCAAGAAAGTGCAAAGAATCTCCTATGCAGAAAACGAGACCAACTACTGTGCCCAGTGCCAGCACGAGGGTCGCATGCTCGCCGACCGCTCGCTTTCGCGACTCTTGAAAGACGACTGGCCGAAAACGATCGAAGAGATGGAGGGCGGCTAACTGCTCACCGGCGAATGTTGAGCCAGCCGATCTTGAGGAAGTAGAGCAGCATCGCAATGGCGATCAGCCCCATGGCACCCATCGTGATCGGATACCCGTAGCGCGAGTGGATCTCGGGCATGTCGAAGTTCATCCCGTACACGCCGACGATGAAGGTCAGCGGGATGAAGATCGTCGCGATGATCGTGAGAACTTTCATGATCTCGTTCATCCGGTTGCTGACCGCGGAGAGGTAGAGGTCACGGAGGTCCGCGCAGACCTCTCGATAGGTCTCCAAGATGTCGGTGACTTGGATCACGTGGTCGTAGACGTCGCGAAGGAAGGTCTTCGTCTCGCGGGCGACCAGCGGATGCTCGTCGCGCACGAGGCTCGAGAGCGCCTCGCGGTGTGGCCAGAGCGCGCGCCGTAGGACCAGCAGGTCGCGCTTGATACTGTGGACCGAGGACATCTCCGAGTCGTTAGGGTCTTCGATCACGGCGTCCTCGAGGTCATCGAGGTCGTATCCGAGTTGTTCGACGACGGGAAAGTAACTGTCCACGACGGCATCGATGAGGGCGTAGGCGAGATAGTCTGCACCGTCCGTCCGGATGCGTCCACGCCCGCCCCGGATCCTCTCGCGCACGGCGTCGAAGCAGTCGCCGGGCTTCTCTTGGAAACTCACCAGGACGCCAGGCAGGACGATCAGACTGACCTGCTCGATCTCCAACTCGTGCTTCGTCACGTGGGGCATGCGGCAGACGACATACACGAAGTTCTCGAACTCCTCGACCTTCGCTCGCTGGGTCGTGTCTGCGACGTCTTCCAGGACCAGGCGATGGATGTCGAACTCCTTGCCGATCGCCTCTATGATCTCTGCGTCGCCGACGCCCGAGACGTCGAGCCAGAGGACCGAGGTGTCTTGCCGGAGCGCCCTGACTGACTCGAGGCTCGTATCTTTGGCCTCGTGGACCGTCTCCGCACTGTAGGCGATGACGTCGATGGCGGTCTTGTGCGCCTCTGGGGCGGTCGTGACGACTCCAGGCGTCGAACCAGGCTTCGTGAGTTTCTTGGGTGTGAGGATGCGCGTTATGCGCCGCACTCCACGGCGCAGATTCTTGGCAATGACCGGCGTGATCTTGTCCTTCATCCTTCTCTGATGAATCCCTCAGGATTAGTGACGAACGCACGGCTCGGAACGGTTTATCGGGGCAGGGGTTCCAGGTCTGGCTCGACGAACTGCGTCCTCGCATCCCACGACATGATCAGGTCGCGGCTGTAGTGGCGCAGGATGATCCGCTTGTCATCAAGCGCGCACAGCACGCTGTTTACCGCGGCAAGCCTGCCCGTGCCCTCGTGCTGGCTCGCAAGGTGCGCCTTGACGAGCGCGTGCCACGCGACAGTGAGCGTTTCGTGGTATCCGCCGGTCTGCGTCTGCTCCACGCCGTTCGCTTCGTTGAGCGCCAGGATCGTCGCCCTAATGTCTTCCAGCGTCCCACCGCCAAAGACCGTGCACGCCGCCATTGCAAGGTGGTTTCTGTGGCTGAACTCTTCGTTCGGCACTTTGCACGCCTTCACGCGCGCCATCAGGGCGTCAAGTTCTTCCTCGCTCTCGAACGGTTGGGCCATCAGGAAACGCATCTTACACACACCGGGGTAAACAAAGATTGATGGAACCCTCGTTCGCGCTTTCTGTCGAGTCGCTCAGTCGCACACCCGACGTGCTGGAGTCGACGGTGCTTCATCGGCCCGAGGAGTGGCTCGACCTACGTCACGCCTCCGACGTCCTCAGTCCGCGTGAAGTGGTCGGACACCTGGCCCAAGGGGAGATCGAGGACTGGATCCCCAGGGCCCGCATCATCCTAGAGGCGGGAGAGTCGCAGACGTTCACACCGTTCGACCGCTATAAGTTCCAAGAGAAGTCGCACGCGACACCGATCGAAGAACTGCTGGCGGAGTTTCGTCGGCTTCGCGCGGCAAACGTCGATGCGCTTATGGCCATGAATCTCACAGAAGACGACCTCGATCGGCGCGGCGTGCACCCCGCCCACGGCCCGGTCACGCTGCGGAACCTCGTCCACACGTGGGCCGCGCACGACCTCTACCACCTCGGGCAGGTCTACAAGTCGTTCTCCGTCTTCTATCTCGACAAGATAGGCGCTTGGCAAGGGTCGCTCAATCTGCCGCACTTCAACTGAGTGATAGTCCGTCGAGCCACGCAGCGGCCTGTCGGGCGGATGTGAACCGCAATAGCCGCGTGTGAGATCCGGTGAGCAGGTTCTCCATCTCATCGCACTGCCGGTGCCGCCTCCTGTGGGTTGTGATCATCCACCAGAGGATGCTTTCTCGCGTAAAGAACGCCTTCCACAGGTCTTCGCGGTTGCCGGCCCACAGTTCCTCCTTCTTGACTCCCCGTCGCACGGTTCGTATGAACAGCCTCCAAAAGACGAAGATGAAACCGTAGTCGAGCCACACGATTGCATCGGCCTTCTCGACGTGCCCTTCGAGCGCATGGCTGTAGTTGCCGTCGATCACCCATGCGTCGCCCTTGACGATCTCGTCCACGATAGTGCGCGTCTCTTCTCGCGGGCGCTCGGTCCAGTTGGGCATGTGATGGATCGCGTCCATCTCGACGTACCGGCACCCGATCTTTTCCGCGAGCGCCTTCGCGAACGTCGTCTTGCCGGCTCCCGAGGTGCCACGCACGATCACGCGTTTCGGTCTGTTGTCGCCTTGAGGCTTCATGGTATCGGGTTAATTGTGTGAAACATGCTTGGCCTGTTCCTAGATCGCCTTAGCCTCGTGGCTTGCGCCTTTGTGCAAAGGCAGTTTGTAACGGGCACAATACATGACCTGAACCAGAAATGTCGCCCCACTATTAGGACGCATGTCTTGCTTAGTCCGCTCATTCTGCCTATTGCAAGAGACTTGAGGCAACGCTCGCTCGAGGCTCTCCTAGATTCGGCTAGAATTTGGCCGTGTTGCCTAGTCCCCTAGTTAGGATAGCCTACTGGCGATTCGGTAATTGGGCTAGCAAAGTCTTGCTGTCGGTTGCCAAGGTCATTGGAAAGGCGTTTTTTTCAGCCTGGAGAGGATATGGGTTTGAGCCAAGCAGGTTAGCGTTCCACATCTTGTGGCTAAGTGGATCTTCGACATTTGTATGGGCAAACACAAAGTTTGTCAGAAGTCAGATTGAATGGCGCACGCAAATGATCCCTTTTGGTGCCGACTACGTGGCTGCCACAGGCTGGACAATCGTTGTACTCGGACTGGTGTTCACTCACTTGGTGGTCAGTTACGCCAGACGGCATAGTCGAGAAGCAACATTTGTTTTCTGTGTACTAATGCTCGCTCCTCCCCTAGGTTTATACGTCGTTTGGAGCGGCGCAATAAATCTAAGGGCAGTGTATACGGCTTCTTTCTTGACTTTGTGCCTCGGACTCTACGCTTCAGTATCTTTTCCTATCAGCAATGTCCCTGAAGGCGCAGAGAAGAGAGAACTTAGACATAGGCGATACTTAC
>DATLWQ010000145.1:0-7523 GCA_035576225.1 Fimbriimonadaceae bacterium
TCCCAGTTGTGCATCTTGTAGCCGCCGATCGGTTTGAGGCCAGCCTTTTCGCATGTGGCAGCGTAGTCGTCGTATGCCTTGGCGGCGCGCAGGTTGCACTCTGTGGCTTCGTGGTATCGACCGACGCGCAGATAGATGTGCGACGGCATGTGCGCGAGGTGCGAAACGCCCGGTACTAGAAAGCGGAGTCTGTCGGCGTACGGAGTTGCGTGGTCGGGATCGGCCGAGGCCTCCCACGCGTGGATGATGAAGTGGTTCGTGGCCGGGTTGGAAGGATCGATCTTCAGCGACCGGTCAAGCATGTCTGTGATCTCCTTGGTCCACGGCTGAGGCGACTTGTCCGCTTTGTAGAAGTCCCATGGGTGGAGGTCCATGAGCGACTCGGCGGTCAGTGCCAGGACGTCGGGATCGTCCGGGAACTGCTCTGCGACTTTGCGCATGGCGTTTGCGTATGCCTGGTCCGCGTCGCTTCTGTTCGCTCCGCTGTAGCGCGCCTGCACGGCTCTGACAAGGGCTTGCTCGACGGGCGACTCGTCGTCTAGGTTGTCGAGCGCCTTTTGCGCGAGGTCGTGGGCTTCTTGGTTTGCCGACTTGGGCATACCAGCGTTGAGGTTGGGGCCGAGCACGAGCGCCGCGCCCCAGTACGCCATCGCGCACTTGGGGTCGAGTTGGGCCGCGTACAGAAACGAGCGGTGCGCCTCTTGGTGGTTGAAGCCGTATGCCAGGACGAGGCCCTGGTCGAAGTACTTCTGCGCCTCTTTGCTGGTCGTGGTCACCGGGAACGTGTGTGAACCCGTCCCCTCGATGATCGGGGCCTGCTGCAGGGAGTGTGCACGGCCGGGGGTGAGTGCGAACAGGAGCAGTGCGGCAAACGGCATGGTCTGATGGTTCTACCTGCAAGCGCGGAGCCCAGGTTTCTTATGTTTCAACACTGTGAGCGGACGTATACTCGCCACGAATGTCGGAGTACGCAGCGGCCAAAGAGCGTTACGCCTCGATCGGAGTGGACACGGAGTCCGCGCTATCGGCGCTGGAGAGCGTGTCGATCAGTATCCATTGCTGGCAGGGGGACGACGTCGGCGGGTTTGAAGGGGACGGCGGTTCGCTCGGCGGAGGGTTGGCGGTCACGGGCAACTATCCGGGAAAGGCGAGGACGCCTGACGAACTACGACAGGACTTGGCGGCGGCCCTTTCTTTGATCCCTGGTCGACATCGGCTCAACTTGCACGCGATGTACGGCGAGTTTGGCGGCGAGGTCGACCGTAACGAGATCGAGCCGCAACACTTCGACGGCTGGATCGACTGGTGCGAGTCGATGGGCCTTGGGTTCGACTTCAATCCGACGTGTTTTTCACACCCCATGGCTGAGAGCGGGTTCACGCTCTCGAGCCAGGACGAAGGTACGAGGCAGTTTTGGATCGAGCATTGTCAGCGGTGTCGTGTAATCGGCGACTATGCGGGCAAGAAGCTGGGGACCAATTGCATCACAAACGTGTGGATACCTGACGGGATGAAGGACACCCCTGCTGACAGGAACGTCTACCGACAGACGCTTGAGCAGTCGCTGGACAAGGTCTTCGCCGACAAGTACGAGAACAACCTCGACAGTGTGGAGTCCAAACTGTTCGGGATCGGGAGCGAGTCGTACGTCGTCGGGTCGCACGAGTTCTATCTTGGCTACGCGGTCTCACGCGGGACGATGCTGACGCTCGACTCGGGGCACTATCACCCGACGGAGTCGGTCGCGGACAAAATCTCGGCGTGCATGCAGTTCGTCCACGAAATGCTGCTGCACGTCAGCCGGGGAGTGCACTGGGACAGCGACCACGTGGTCACGTTGAATGACGACCTGCTGGCGATCGCGCGGGAGGTCGTCGCAAACGGCTATCTTGACCGCGTGCATATCGGCTTGGACTACTTCGACGCCTCGATCAACCGCGTCGCCGCGTGGGTGGTCGGGACGCGCAACATGCTGCGCGCACTCTTGATCGCCTTGTTGGAGCCGACGGACAAGTTGAGAGCGATGGAGGGCAAGGGCGACTACACGTCGCGGCTCGCGATGCAGGAGGCGCAGCGATCGATGCCGTGGGGCGTGGTATGGGACGAGCACTGCTCACGCCAAAACGTCCCGAACGACCTTGAGTGGATGACAGAAGTCCGGCGTTACGAGTTGGACGTGCAGTCGAAACGACGCTAGGCGAGGTCGAAGGCCAGGATCTGTGAATCCATGAGCGACTCGAACTCGAGCCGCGATTCGTCCTCGACCTTTGCAGCGTCCCCCTTGGCCAGTTCGTTGCCGTGGAAGCGGATCGAGCCGCTGACAACAAAGAGGTAGCCGGCGCGACCTGGGTCGTATTCGAGCGAGCGCTTCTCTCCTGTCCTGGTCTGCGTGACCGCGAGGACGGCGTCCTGGTCGATCTTGACGACGCCGCCGTTCTGTGCGGCGAGCACGACCCAGTTCTGGCGCGCGGCCTCGACGTCGTACGCGCCCTGCTCGTAACTGGGCTCCAGGCTTTGGCTCCTCGGCAAGAACCAGATTTGGATCAGGTGGAGGGGCTTTTCCGTGCTCGGGTTCCACTCGCTGTGCTTGATGCCTGAACCTGCGGTCATCCTCTGGACTTCGCCTGGCTGGATGACCGACCCGTTGCCGAGGCTGTCCTCGTGCTGCATCTCTCCCTTGGCGACGAAGGAGACGATCTCCATGTCCCGGTGGCCGTGCATCGGAAAGCCCTTGCCTGGCGCGACCCTGTCGTCATTGAGGACACGGAGCGTGCGGAAGCCCATGCGCTCGGGGTCGAAGAACTCGCCGAACGAAAAACTGTGCCGACTTTCGAGCCAATCGTGCTCAGTCAGCCCGCGGTCATCAGCCTTGAGGATGGTGATCATCGGCTTCGCCGTCAGTTTACATTGTTCCCGATGGCTCTCTTTGCCTCTCTCGACAATCCTACTGGTGTCAAAATAGGAGGGTGGGCGACCTACAGCGGAAAATTGACGACCTTTCCGACCTGATGGACGAGTTCGGGCTGGACAAGGCCGAACTCCGGGGGGACGGGTGGGCCGTTTCGTTCGACCGAAACGGTCCGAACGAGGGTGCAGCCGCGCCCGCGCCCGCAAAGCCTACGACGAAGAAGGCCAAGAAGAGCCAGGAGAAGACGCCGGTCGGTACCCCCGTCAGCAGCCCGATGACCGGCATCTACTACTCCGCACCAAACCCGGGCGCGCCGCCGTTCTGCAAGGTGGGCGAGACAGTGAGCGCGGGCCAGGTCGTCGGCCTGATCGAGGCCATGAAAGTGTTCAACGAGATCACCGCGCCGACCTCTGGCTCGGTGACAGCGATCAAGGCCGAGAACGGCCAACTCGTCCAGCCAGGAGACCCGCTGCTCTACATTGGATAACCGCAAGCGGATCACGGTCGGGCTGCTCGGTTTCGGGACGGTAGGCGAAGGCACCTACCGCATGATCTGCGACAACGAAGAGGAGATCCTCCAGAAGATCGGGATCCCGATCGAGGTGCGGCGCATCGGTGTGCGCGACGCGAGCAAACCCCGGTCGCTGCCTGGCGAGTTCTTCACGACAGACCTGGAGTCGATCGTCGACGACCCGGAGATCGCGGTCGTCGTTGAACTGATCGGTGGCGAAGAGCCTGCGCTATCCCTGATCGACCGGTCGCTCGACAACGGCAAGCACGTGGTCACGGCGAACAAGGAACTGATCGCCAAGCACGGGTCGCGCTTGGTGACCAAGGCGCGCGACAACAGGCTCGACCTTCATTTCGAGGCGGCGGTGGGAGGCGGCATCCCCATCGTGCAGCCGCTCAAGCACCAACTGGCGGGCAACGACATCGTGAAGATGATGGGGGTGCTCAACGGCACCTCGAACTACATCCTGACGAAGATGTACGCCGATGGTGCCTCGTTCGAGGAGGCTCTTGCCGGGGCACAAGAGCAAGGATACGCAGAGGCCGACCCGACGAACGACGTCGACGGCTACGACACGATGTACAAGATCGCGATCCTCGCCGCGATCGCCTTTGGCAAGCAGGTGCCGCTGGACGGCATCTACCGAGAAGGGATCCGGCGAATCGGGGAGCGCGACATGCACTACGCCGAGGTGCTGGGCTATAGGATCAAACTTCTTGGGATCGTTGAGGAGGCCGGGCCGGGCGAGATACTCATTCGTGTGCACCCGACGCTCGTGCCGGCAGACCACCAGATCGCCAAGGTTGAAGACGCGTACAACGCGCTGTGGCTGCACGGAGACTTTGTCGGCGACCTGATGTTCTCAGGCAGAGGTGCTGGATCCTTCCCCACCGCCTCGGCTGTGGTCGGGGATTTGATCGACGTTGCGCGCAACATCGTGGTCGGCGGCGCGGGATCGGCGATCCCGTACGGCGAAGGGATGTCGTGCAAACCGATTGCGGACCTGGAGACCCGGTACTACATCCGGCTGGTCGTCACGGACCGGCCGAACACTCTGGGGCGGATCGCGACGGTCTTCGGGGAGGCAGGTGTCGGGCTCTCGGCGATGGAGATGCGCACGCTGGACAACGAGCAGGGCGAGATCGTGTTCATGACGCACAAGTGCAAGGAGTCCGCGTTCACGACCGCTTTGGAACTGGTGGAAACGCTGCTGGTCGTCTCTTCGCTAGAGTCGTGGATCCGGGTTGAGGAGTAAACGAGCGCGGCCCGGCGAATTTCGCCGGGCCGCTTCTTGTGTTTCGTTGTAAGGACTACTCCTTGAGCAACTTCTCGACCTCTGCGCGGAAGGTCTTGAAGAGGTCTGCCGAATAGCCGATGTGGTAGGAGTGGACGTTGCCCTGGCGGTCGATGACGTAGGTCGTCGGGATGCCCGTGATGCCGAACGTATCGAACACGCTGCGGTCGATGTAGGCGACGGGCCAGTTGATGTTGTGCTCCTGCGTGAAGCCGTACATCTTGGTGAACTCGACGTCCTTGTCCATGTCGCGCTTCTGGGCGTTGTCCTGCCCATAGAAGCCGTAGTACGTCGTCAGACCGACGATCTCCAGGCCCTGGCCCTTGAGGTCGTCGTACATCTTGCGCATGTCGGGGAACGCAGCCTTGCACGGGCCGCACCAGTGCGCAAAGAAGTCGAGTATGACCACTTTGCCCTTGAGGGCGTCGAGGCCCTTGAACATACCGATCGTTCGGCCCGTCTCGAAGGTCGGAACCGGGTGGTTTATCAGCGCGGCCATCTTGAGATCTGCCTTCATCGACCTGAGGTTGGAGGCCAACACGTTCTTGATGCCCGCGCTCGTCTCAGAGTCCATTTTTTCGGTCAGATACTTGATAGCAGCATCAACGCCTTTGGAGTTCTTGATTAGGTCCGCGCGCGCTCCGGTAATCATGCCGTGGGCGTAGTCGAGATAGATCTGCGTCTTGTCGGACTGCGCCTTTTCGGGGAGCCGCTTCTCGACGCTATCGAGCATCTTGTTGGCAGCGTCGGCACCGTCTTTCTTGGCGATCGCCGGTGCGAATGCGCCAGCGGCCATGCTTGCGACCTGATAGGCGGCCATGTCGGTCGGGAGCGGCATGGAGCCCATGGTGCTCACCGCGTCATCGTAGTCCTTCAGTTCGTTGAACGCCTGCAGGCAGAGGAAGTGGGCGTTGAACGCCTCCTCCGGCGTTGGGTTGGTCGTCTGGAACTTCTCGCAAAGCGCATGGATGTCCTCGTACTTGTCGGCTTGGGCGAAGAGTTGGGCCCACGTATAGGCTTTGCTCGGCTCGACCTTGGCTGGGTCGACGTCTTTAATGGCGTCGAGAGCCATCTGCTTCATCTTCGCGTTGACCTCATCGAAGTTGACGTTTTCGCCGGAGGTGCGCGCCTTATTGACCGCGTCTGCCCGGATTTGGTTGATCGCGGCAAGCGCCTGGTCTGGGTCGGTGCCTGCGAAAGCGAACGCGGACACGGCCGCGACGATCAGGACGAGTAGAGACTTGAACTTCATTTCTTCCTCTGCCTACTATACGGTTCCAGCAGGCCTTTCGTGGCTCAAAGGGTAGCACAATCAGTGGCCAGAAATACGAACGGCCCGGCACGAATCCGGGCCATCCAATCTAAGTCGAAGCAGGATCAGCGTGCGTAGAACTCGACGACCTTCTGCTCGTCGAAGAACTCCGGGAAGTCGTCCCGCTCGGGGAGGGCGATCACCTTGCCAGTCATGGCCTCGACGCTGGGCTCCATGTAGACGGGCACCGAGGCGCCCTCATAGTGGTTGCGTCGAGCGATGTCCTTGCTCTGCGACTTTTCGCGGACACCCACGATGTCGCCGACCTTGAGCGTGTAACTGGGAACGTTCACTCGATCGCCGTTGACCGTGACGTGGCCGTGGCTGACCAACTGCCTGGCCTGGAAGATGGAGTTCGCGTAGCCGAGTCTGTAGACCGCGGTCTGGAGGCGGAGTTCAAGCAGTCGCAGGAAGTTGAGGCCCGTATTGCCGTGCATCCTGTTGGCCCTCTCGAAGGTGCCGTGGAACTGGCGTTCCAGCATCCCATAGTAGCGCTTGATGACCTGCTTGGCGAGCAACTGTTCGCCGTACTCCGACGTTCGGTCGCCCCGCTGGTCTGGGCCGTGCTGTCCGGGCTTGTAGGCCCGCTTGCCGCTTGGGCACTTGGGCTTGCCCCAGATGTTGAACCCCACCTTGCGGCAGATGTCTGATTTTCTTCCTCGGTATGTCGCCATGCTTTTTAGCCTTTTCCTCGTGGGTTTCACCCCAGGCTCGCCGGGGTGGGCGTGAGGCGTCATTATGGCACAGTCGGGCGACGGAGGACCTGGACTTCCCCTTATTGGGACCGTAGGGCTGCGCTAAGCGGTCTGCTCCGTGTGGAAGGCGCGCTTGCGGAACCAGAGCGCCATCAGAGCGAGCGGAACCCACACTGGGATGAGGACAAACACGAAGGTCAGGACTTGGGCGACGAACCTGCCGACGTCCTTGAGCATCCCGGTCGCCGTCGCGTAGGTGTCCTTGAACCACGTATCCGGCTTGTCGGCGCCCACGACCTTCGGCTCATTCTTTTCGGGGCCGTCGAACCGGACAGAAATCGTGGAGAGCGCGGCCATCCGGCGCAGGGTCAGGCGCCGGGCGTCGTAACTCTCGATCTGTTGCCGGATCTGACTGATCCGATCGCGGAGTTCCAGGATGTCGGCGATCTTGCGCGCGTTGCGCAGGATTTCGCGGTAGGAGTCCTCCTCGGCCTTGAGGGTCTTGATGCGAGCCTCGATGTCCGTGACTTGTGCGGTGACGTCGTCACCGTTCGACTGCTCGCTCTCGACCCGGCCGTACTTTCGTAGTTTGGTAAGCGCCTCCTCGAAATTGGTCTGCGGAATTCGGATCGTCATGGAGCCGGTGGGCTTCTCGGTGCCAGCCGCGTTGTCGAGCGAACTGGACTCGAGGTATCCGCCGTAGCCCCGCACCATCAGTGTGGCGTCGTCGACGGCCTTCTGCACGTCGCTGACCGCCACGATCATGCTCGCGGACTTGATCACTTGGCGCAGAGCCTGGGAGT
>DATLWQ010000146.1:0-3212 GCA_035576225.1 Fimbriimonadaceae bacterium
CCTCTACAAACGACTGCGCACGTGAGTAAGACCACGCGCCGCCGTCGCCGACCGGCGCAAACAGGTCGTGCCAAGGCAGCGCGCCAGAGTTGCCCAAGAGCCTGGACTTCGCACCAAGGTACCGACGAAAAGCAGGGAACGCCGCGTGCGAGGCCGACATCATTGCGTCCAGAGTCGCCGCGTCGATGTTCGTCGAGAACAAGGCGCCGTCCAAAACCGAAGCCCAGCCGCGCTTTCGCGAGACCAGTTCCGTCTCGTACTTGATCGCGTTCATCGCCGCAGCGATCACGACCTCGTTCTCCTTCCACGCCGCCAACTCCGCCTCAAAAGCCGCCTTGCGGACAGCCGCGTCCGCATCATAAGCCAGGTTCCGCACCGCAGAGATCGGCAGCGTCTTCCCGTCGAACGGCACAGAGATCTGCGACGAAAAGTTCCCGTAGAGACGCGCCCACGCCGAGCCGCCCGACTCCGAAAGGTCCGTCGCCAGTGCCTCCTCCTCTGGCGACATCATCTTCTCGCTCATCGTCTTCGCCTTGCGAAGAGCGAACTTGTGGTCGCGCGCTACCGATGACTCCGCAAGCAGCGAGTCCAGCGGCAGCCGACCCACCCACGCGTAGAAACGCGTCGTCAGTTTCCCGGCGATGATCATCGATCCCTGCATCTGGCTCTGCTTCGCCTGCGCCACGTCGTCCGAGGCGTCGGTCGTTACAAAACTATGGATGTAGGCCCGCGCCAGTTTCATCCGGTCGCTCAGGGCGTTGTCCGCCGAGATCACCTTCTCCACGTTGCCAACAAGCCCAGAAGAGAAGTCAATAGACGACCCAGCCCCCACACCGATCGTGTCGTAAGTGTCCCGCAAGGCAAGAACGTCCGCATGGATCGCCTTAAGTTCCTGGTCGAACTCCTCAGACCCGATCCCCGGAAAATAACAAGAAACGTCCCATTTCGGCAGTTCAGCGACGGTGCTCATAACTAACCAATATGACAGCCCAAACGCCCAGAAACAGGAATAACGGGCCCCCTAACGAATAACATTGCGAGACAACAACAAGAGATGTCGTTCGCAACCCGTATCGCCGAATACCCAAAGGAGAATGACCGAATCGGTTCTGTCTGGTCCTGGGTGTACGGCCAGGAGCCGCTTACCGAGCCGCTCGATCCCCCCGATCCGGGCGAGATCTGGTTCCTCGGCGAAGAAGACGGCGAGCCCGCAACCGCCTGTACGGTTCACGACTACCGCGCGGTCCGCGGCCCGGTCGACCTCTCCTGCGGCGGCGTCGGCGCGGTCGCCACGCTCATCGAGTACAGGCAGAAGGGCTACGGCACCAAGTTCATGCTCGACCTCCTGCCCGTCATGCGAGAGGCCGGCCACGTCGTCTCATCGCTCTACGCCTTCCGCGATCCCTTCTATGCCAAGTCGGGCTACGCCACCTCCGGCTGGCGCTGGAAAATCTCGTGCCAGAGCCACCGGCTTCCCAAGACCGAGTGCACCCTCCCGGTCGCACAGGTCGAGTCCTCAAAAGTCGCTTGCCTCGATGGTTGCTACGAAAAGTTCATCCGCACCTTCAGCGGCAGCGTCGTCCGCCGCGAGCACGAGTGGAAGCGCCGCCTCGGCAAAAAGCACCCGATGATCTACGCCGTCGGCGACCCGATCGAAGCCTACGCCTGGGTCAAGATGACCGAGTTCTGGGGCAACGTCGACGTCGGCGAGGTCGGCTGGTCCACCACGAGGGGCTACGAATCGATCCTCGCCGTCCTGCGCGGCATCGCGCACAACCAGGCCACCCTCACCTGGTCCGAACCGCCGCACTCACCGTTCTTGGCGGGACACTTCGACCAGGGCGTCGACTTCCAGTTGGCCCGCCAGACCATGCACCGCGTCCTCGACGTCAAGAAGGCGGTCGAAGCCCTCAAGCCAGCAGGCAAAGGACAATTGGACTTCAAAGTCACCGACCCGCAGATGAAAGAGAACGACGGCTGCTGGCGCGCCGAGTGGTCAGAAGGAAAAGTCAGCGTCCAAAAGACAAAGTCCTCAGAGATAGACTTCGAAATCGGCCCCTTCTCCCAGGCGTTCATGGGCGCACCGTCCGTCCGCGAACTCGCCCAGCACGGAAGTATCAAAGCGACCAAAGAGGACGCGCTGCAAAGGGCAGAACGACTCCTCTCCCCCATGCCGGTCTGTTGCATGGAGTTCTTTTAAACAAAGGAAAGCAGTGAACGAAAAAGACCTCGATCTCGATACCCTCCTCGTCTACTTCGGCTCCCGCCCGGACCCGCTGCACGGCTCGGTCATCCCGCCGATCTACCAGACCAGCACCTTCGCGCAGGAGTCCCCCGGCGTCTACAAGGAGTTCGACTACACGCGCACCGACAACCCCACGCGCTCGGTCCTCCAAACGACGCTCGCAGCACTAGAAAGCGCCAAGCACGCGCTCGCCTTCGCCAGCGGCATGGGCGCGGTCGACGCAGCCCTCAGCCTCTTCGATGCAGGAGACCACATCGTCTTCGTCGACGACATCTATGGCGGCACCTACCGCTTCGCCGTCGACGTCCTCGCCAAGCGCGGCATCACCTTCGACTTCGTCAACATGCGCAGCGAAGAGTCCCTCCGCAACGCGATGAAGCCGAACACGAAACTGATCTGGTTCGAGTCGCCCACCAACCCGCTCCTCAACCTCATCGACATCGAGATGGTCGTCCGCGTCGCCAAAGAGCACGGCGCGCTCACCGCGATCGACAACACCTTCGTCTCGCCCTATTTCCAGCAGCCGCTCAAGTTCGGCGTCGACATCGTCATGCACAGCATGACCAAGTACATCAACGGCCACAGCGACATCGTCATGGGCGCGCTGATGCTCAACGACGACGCGCTCTACGAAAAGATCAAGTACCTGCAGAACGCGATGGGCGCGACCCCCTCGCCGTTCGACTGCTTCCTCGCGCAGCGCGGCATCAAGACCCTCGGCGTCCGCATGCAGTGCCACCAGCAGAACGCACTAAAGGTCGCCGAGTTCCTAGAAAAGCACCCCAAGGTCGAAAAGGTCTACTACCCCGGACTCCCCTCGCACCCGCACCACGCGCTCGCGAAAAAACAACAGACCGGATTCGGCGGAATGGTCTCCTTCCAGGTCGCCTCCGACCTCGAGGGCACCAAGCGCTTCCTCATGTCCACAAAACTGTTCGTCCTCGCGGTCTCCCTCGGCGGGGTCGAC
>DATLWQ010000147.1:0-4533 GCA_035576225.1 Fimbriimonadaceae bacterium
CCTCGACGTTGCGGAGAACATCTTTGCCGGCAACCTAATCCGTCGTGCAGGGCTGGTCGACCATGCGACGTGCCGCAAGAAGGCGGGCGAACTACTGCAAACGCTCGGTGCGAACATCGATCCGCGAACTCAGACGTCGACGCTCTCGATCGCGCAGAAGCAACTCGTCGAACTCGCCGCCGCTCTCGCGCATGAAGCGCGCGTGTGGATCTTCGACGAGACGACCGCTCCGCTCACCCCAAAGGAGACCGAGGAACTGTTCGGAGTCATGCGCCGACTCAAAGGCGACGGCTGCGCCGTCGTGATGGTGACGCACCACCTCGACGAGGTGTTCGCGGTCTCTGACCGCGTCACGGTTCTGCGCGATGGAAAGGTGGTGGCACAGAGGCTCACGAGCGATACGGACCAGCAGGAGGTCGTGCGGATGATGGTCGGGCGCAACGTCGAGAAACACGAGCACACGGGCGTGCAGGCGGGGAAGACGGTGCTGCAAACGAAGTCTCTGACCGGCGACGGATTCGGCAACGTCGACATCGAAGTCAAGGAAGGGGAGGTCGTTGGCGTCGCTGGCCTGGTCGGTGCGGGCCGCACCGAGTTTGCGCGCGCGATCTTTGGGATCGCACCGGCGACGAGCGGATCGATAGAGATCGACGGTAAGGAGCGAACAATCACGTCTCCGAGGCAGGCGCGGAGTCTGGGGATCGCGCTGGTGCCTGAGGACCGCATCCATGACGGGCTGCTGTTGCCGCAGTCGATCGCGTTCAACACGACCCTCGCGAGCCTCGCGCAGGTCAGCGCAAGAGGTTTCTTGAAAGACAGGGAGATCAAGAACACTACGGAAGAGAGCGCGACGCGGCTCAACCTCGTGCACCGCGACGCCGAACAGCCGGTCGAGCAACTCTCCGGCGGCAACCAACAGAAGGTCGTGCTCTCGAAGTGGCTAATGACAAAGCCGCGGCTGCTCATCCTGGACGAACCGACGCGCGGAGTCGACGTCGGTGCGAAGCAGGAGGTCCACAGGATCATAAGGGACCTCGCTGCGAGCGGGCTCGCGGTGCTGATGGTCTCAAGCGATCTGCCGGAGGTGCTCAGCGTCAGCGACCGGATCGTCGTGATGCGCGGTGGGGAGGTCGTCGCGGAACTCTCGCCCGACGACGCGACCGAAGAGAGCGTGATGGTCCACGCGACGGGAGGCGCGCCGGTTGCTTAGGAACCTCTACGCGCTGGGGTTCGTCGTCGTGCTGTGTCTGGCAGTCGGGCTGAAAGAGCCGCGGTTCTTCCAACCGATGAGCATTGAGAGCGTGCTCCTGTGGATGCCGCTCATCACCGTCGTCGCGATGGGTCAGTTGCTTGTGATCGCGACGGGCGGCATCGACATCTCGGTCGGTTCGCTTCTCGGTTTCTGCGGCATCGCCGTTGGGCTGGTGCTGAAGTCCGATCCGCACCTGCCGGTCGTGTTCGCGTTCGCGTACGGCGCAGGCTTTGGTATCGCGCTGGGTTTCATCAATGCCGCGCTGATCGCGTGGGCGCGCGTCTCGCCGCTCATCGTCACGATCGGCACGCTCGCGGCTTTTCGCGGGCTCGCGTTCATGGTGAGCAAGGGCGACCAGATCGACAGCAGCATGGTCCCCGACTCGCTCACGAGCCTCGCGAACCATGGGATCAAGATTGCAGGCGTCAACTTGAGTTGGCTGCTTGTGATCGCACTGGTGATTTCGCTCGTGACTGCTCTCGTGTTGCGGTACACGGCGTTCGGACGGAACGTATATGCGTTCGGGAGCAACCCGGCAGCGGCGCGGCTGCGCGGGATCCCCGGCAAGGCGATCACGTTCTGGGTGTACGTGATCAGCGGCGCGCTGGCGGGGCTCGCGGGGACGATGTACGCCGCACGATTCGGGTTCGTCAACCCGCTCAGCGCGGGGCAGAACTTCGAACTGACCGTGATCGCGGCCGTCGCGATCGGCGGGGCGAAACTGACGGGCGGGACGGGCTCGGTGCTCGGCGTCCTGCTCGGATGCTTACTCTTGAGTTGCATCAACGTCGCGCTGAGTGTGCTTGGCATCGACTCGAACTGGCAGATGCTCGCGTACGGAGTCGTGATCCTCGTCGCGATCGTGATCGATGGGATCGTACAGCGCAGGAGGGCGGCGTGAAGAGGCTTCCGTTGGTGCCGCTTGTGCTGCTTGTGATCGCGGTGTTCGTCGCTGCGCGGTACGTGCCGCACTTCTTCGACGCGCGGTACTTGCTCGACACCTCGACCCTCTACATCGAGGTCGGATTGCTCGCGCTCGGCTCGACGCTCGTCATCGTCACGGGCAACATCGACCTCTCGGTCGGGTCGAACCTCGTGCTTTCGGCGTGCCTGACGGCGATGCTGATGCGCTCGGGGTACGGCACGTTTGCCGCCGTCACTTTCTCTTGCGTGGTGGGCACGGTGCTCGGCGCGATCAACGGTCTGATGGTCGCCAAACTGCGTTTGCCTTCGTTTCTCGTCACGCTCGGCACGATGGCGGCTTATCGCGGCGCAGCGCAAGCGGCGATGGGCGCGAAGTCGATCGCGCTTCCGGACGGATTCAAGGGAATCGACCAGTCGCTGGTCTTTGGCGTGCCGTGGCCGCTCGTGATCTTTCTCGCGATCGCAGTCGTCTCCGGAGTGCTGCTGCACCGAACGGTGTTCGGCCGCTGGGCGTTCGCGCTCGGCACGAACGAGAGCGCGTCGCAGTATTCGGGCCTCCCCAACGACTGGACGAAGATCGCCGTCTTCGCGTACACCGGGTTGATGGCTGGGATCGGCGCGCTGCTGATGGACTCCCGGCTCGCGGTCGCGCGGCACGACCTGGCGCGGGGGATCGAACTGGACGCGATCACCGTGGCGGTGGTCGGTGGAGCGGCGATCACGGGCGGCAAGGGCTCGATCCTCGGCACGGCGATCGCTCTGTTCCTGCTGATGACCGTGCGGACGGCGATGGGCGTCGCGAACGTGAAGGCCGAGTACCAACTGACGGCCATCGGCGCGCTGCTGGTGGTTACCGTCCTGGCCAGCGAGTTCCGACGCAAGAGCGCCGCGGACGAGTGAATCCTGCTACTATTGGGGAGAGGACGCCCATGCGCACACGCAACATCGCCCTGTACCTGTCGATCGCCGCCATCGCCGCCGCCTGCGGCCCCGCTCCCGAGGCGGGCGGAGGAGCCGCGAACACCATCGTCTTCATCCCGAAGAGCACCGGCAACCCGTATTTCAAGAGGGTCGACACCGGGTTTGAAAACGCGAGCAAGGACCTCGGCTTTTCGTTCGACTCGCAGGCGCCCGCTACGGCCGATGCGACGTCGCAACTTTCGGTCATCAAGGATCAGGTGCAGCGCGGCGTCGCAGCGATCGTGATCTCGGCGAACAGTCCGGACGCGCTCAACCAGGCGCTCGACCAGGCCCGCGACAAGGGGGTCGTCGTCGCGACGGTCGACAGCGACCTGACAGGCAACGAGTCTCACCGGGACTTCGGCGTGCTGCCGACGGACTTTTCGCAAATCGGCCCCAGCCAACTGGAACTGCTCGCCAAGTCGATCAACTATGAGGGCGACTTTGCGATCCTGAGCGCGACCTCCGATGCGCCGAACCAGAACGCATGGATCGCGGGAATGAAGGAGGAAATGAAGGACGCCAAGTACGCCAAGATGCACCTCGTCGCGGTGGTCTATGGCGACGACGAGCCGCAGAAGTCCTCGACCGAGGCGGAGGGCCTACTTACGAAATACCCGAGCCTGCGCGGGATCATCTCTCCGACCAGCGTCGGGCTTGCGGCGGCAGCCCAGGTGCTCGAAAACGCGGGCGTCTATCCTGGCGGCCCCAACACGAAGGGCCCCGGAGTCGTGTTGACCGGGCTCAGCACTCCCAACCAGATGAAGAAGGCGGTCGACAAGGGCGTCGTCGCCAGTTTCCAACTGTGGGATCCTGCCGACATGGGCGAGATCGCCGCTTACCTAGCGATGCAGGTCAAAGACAAGAAACTCACGCTCAAGCCGGGCGACGAGATCGACGTCCCTGGGCACGGAAAAGTCAAGGTCGGCGAGAACAACGTCATATTTGCTGGGCCCCTGGTCACGTTCGACAAGGACAACATCGGCAACTACGACTTCTAGCAGTTTTGCGAGGTTGACCCTTTCGAGCCAGGTGGGGAACGACTGTTGCACGTTGTTCCTCAGTGTTCCTCAGACCATTGCCCCTCTGTGCTGCCCTGCTTTACTCGGCGGCGGCGCTCGCCCAGTCGTCGGGCGGGACCAAGGGGCAGTATCCGGAGTGCCGCTCGTTTTCTGGCCTCTCTGGTGGCGGGGTCGCCGTCTCGTCGACTGGCTCGCCGGACTGCACGGGAGCGCTTGCTCTCAGCACACCGATCGGCTACACAATCGATGAGGGCAGTGCCGTCGTCTTTGGCGGCACGACCAGCGTCGGTGGCGGTCTACGATGGTTCGATGGCGACGTGCCAGCAGACGGCTCGAACGGCTCGGCCGGGTTGCTGTTTGGCGTCCGGCTCGACC
>DATLWQ010000148.1:0-4179 GCA_035576225.1 Fimbriimonadaceae bacterium
CGCGTACGACGGCCTGATCAAAGACCGAACCCTCCTTTGACACCATGGCCGCTGTGATCGCAGTGGAACTGATCACGTTGGCGCCCCTCACAGTGATCGTCTTGACGACTGTCTGCTGCGCAAAGGATGCCGCGCAAAGGCAGACACCGACGATGACTGACGCAAGTTTCAACGATTCGTGCTCCTACGGAGGTACCGGCAATATAGACGGCCCACACAATATACCGTTTTGCCCTCTTGGGCCCGGAGTTCCTAAAATCGGCGGGCCCAGCCTAGTCTGAACCGCCACGGTACGTCCTGGTCGAAGCCGAACCCCAGCCTGATCCGGCTGAAGAAGCGGTCCTCGAGCGGGAGCCTGTAGGTGAGTTCGATCTGATACTTGATCCGCTGTCCGGCAGTCGATTCGAGTTGCCGGTCAGCGTGAAGCGTAAGCCCCTTGGTGATCGTTTTCCCGACACCTGCGACCGTCAGGTCGATCGGGTTGTAGTCGAGCGTAATGTAGTCAAGCGCGAGTTCGCGCGCCAGACTTCCTGTAACGAGGTTCGCCGCCGCAGGCAGTGCCGCGGAGTACACCTGGTTGCGCAGGTCTTGCTGCGAGCCGCTGCGCGCGAACCCTTCTATGAGGTCCTTCTGTCCGAGCACGGCCATGATCTGGTCGCTCGTGAGGTCCGGCGGATCGCTCGACGCAACAATGTCGAGCCCCTCTTCGCTCAAGAGGTCTCCCCGAATGTTAAGGTGCACGTCGTACCGTTCGTATCTTCCTTCTGTGCTGCGCGCAGAGACCGACGTCCTTCCCTCCAAATTGAGATCGACGCGAGCAGACGGCGCGAGCCCGAGCGTACTGCGATAGCCGACGTTGATCGCGCCGCCGCTTTCGAGCGTGATACGCGCCGTCGGAAGTTCGAACACTCCGCCCGTCACAGAAAGCGGCATGGTGACGTCCGGGTTTTGCAGGCTGCCGTCCAAGCGTCCCGCTCCGAAGAACTGGATGCGCGCGTTTCCTGAATCGAGCCTCGATCCTTCCGCCGCGCGCACGGTCACACCGTCGAACACCGGGTCGATCGGATAAACGATCGCTTCGCGCGATTCGGACAGTTGGTCGGGCAGTCGCACGTAGACGTTCTTGAGATCGATGTTGCCGGACAACTTTGGAGCAGCGAGCGTGCCGCTGATCTTGAAGTCCTTCGTATTGACCGTTGCGTGCGACGCGCGCTCGGCGAACGGCAGTGTGAACGCGAGACCTAAGTTGTCCAGGAGGACTTTGCCGTCGAGCGTCGTCTGGCTCTTGAACTGGTCGCCCGAGATCGTCTGCGCCAACATGTCGGGGCTCTGGGCACTCAAGTCGACGGTCGCCTTTCCTCCGGTCGAACTGCCGACCGTGCCGTGCACTGTCGTTGCCCACTCGTTCATGCGCGCAGAGAGATCGATGTCTTGGAGTGCAGTCTCCTGGCCCTTCATCGCGAACGACTCGCCCTTCGCGCTCATCTCGCCATAGACCGAGAAGTCTCCCCACAGGCCGACGAGCCACGCAGATCCGCTGACCGTCCCCTTCGACCTTTCGGCGTCGATGCCGTCCCAGTACGGAGCGAACGCGCTGAATTTCGTTGGGGAAAGGTCGACCTGCAGGTTCATCGGCTGGCGCGACCCGTCCTCCGGCTCATAGAGCGAGGTGAACGGTACGTTGCCGAGCAGGACCCCCTTGAAGCCTGATGCCTCGATGTCGCCCTTGACGTCCATCATGCGGTCCGCGACGTCCACACGACCGTTCGCGAGTCTCCCTTTCACGTTGACCACTTCGGCGCCATTGAAATAGTTCAGGTTTTCAGCGGAGAACTTGGCGTAACCGGTCGGATCGTCCACGGTTCCGCTGAAACTGTACTCGGGGATATCGAGCGACCCTGCCAGCAAAGGGAACCCAGGGAAAAGGGTGTGCATCCAGGAAGCGTCAAATCCCTCCATCGCGCCGTTGACCGTGAAGCCGCCGTCCTCTCCGGCCGTGCCCTTCATCCAGAAGGTCGGTTGCTCGTCGGAGTTGCGGTACCGCCACTCGAACTTGTCGATGTTCCAGACGCCGCCCTTTCTCGAGCCCGAAGAGTTGAGGCGCCCGCCTTCGCGCCCGTCGAGGCTCAGGTCCGTCATATCGAACGAGTCGACTGTGATCGTCGGGTCAGTGGCGTCACCCGAGACGGTGACGCTCGCGTTGACGAGGCCCTGGGATTCGAGGAGGATCCGCTGCGCCTCGCTAGGCCAGTTCGCTATCGGCTTCTTGACCGCCTGCGCGATGTCCTGCAGCAGGAGGTTGTAGACGATCGCCTGCCCGCCGACCTCCTTCGTCTTCGTGTTGTACTTCGCGTCGGAGAGGAGGATGTACCGCTCGAGCGAACCGACCTGCGCGTTCGCGACGATGTCGTTGTCAGCGTACTGTGCGCTGAGCGAACCGCGACCCACCGACGTGTCGTTGACCTTGACCTCTTGCACGTCGACGTCCAGCGCGCCGCTCGTCAGGCCCGTCTCGTCGTAACCCAGCGAGAGAGATCCGTTTGCAAGGCCGTCAAGTGCGAGCGAGTAGTCCTGCAACGGAATCTCGCTGAGAGGGAGGTCTGCCAGTTTCGCGTTGAGGCTCCCCGCCTTCTTGTCCAACCCGTAGTCCGCGCTTCCCTTCACCGTTCCGCCGCCGAGCGAGACCGTGAAGTCGTTGCTCTTGATTGCGGTCTTGTCCGCGGTCACCTGCGCTTCGATCGAGTTGATCTCCGCCCCTGCCGCATAGAGCGGGCCTGTTACGACGCGTGCACTCGCGGTCGGATCGTCGAGCGTGCCGCCGATCCTACCGTCTTGGACCGCCACCGAGCCGACCGTGTCTTTCGACAGCCACTCTTCGAGGCGCACGCCCGATCCGTTGAATTCTCCGTCGAGCCCATTGCTCTTGAAGTCCAGCGTCGCGTGTCCGTCGACCTTGCCCGTGCCGGCGCGCGCGGCGAAGCGGTCGAACGATAGGTGGTCGCCGTCGGCAGACCAGTCGACGACCAGTTGCGGCACGGCACGGTCGAACGCCTTGAGTCCATAGATCTCGATGCGCCCGTTGGCAGAAGGCGCTTCGCGCGTGCCAGTGATGTTCGCCTTGACGAAGCCCAGCCCCTCGACCTTCTTCGATGCGGAATGGAGATCAAGCCCGCCGCCGTTGACTTTGAAATCGAGCACGCTGCCGTCCCACTTCATCGAACCGTCTGCCACGAGCAGACCGTTCTGTCCGTTGACCTCGAGACGGTCCAGGTGCGCACCCTCTTGGTCGAGGCGGCCGCGCATCTCGAAGACGCCGAGCGACACGAGGTTGTCCTCCGAACCAACGCGGACACCGCCGCTGCCGCGCGCATAGACCTCGGCGATCGGCACGTCGTACGTGCCCTTGAGCACGGCGAACACGCTGACGATGCCCTTGACTCGGTCTGTGCCGAAGTGCTCGGCGATCGGTTCCAGCCTGCCTCGCTGCGACTGGAGGTTCCCGTCGAGTTTTCCGGTGGCGAGGTCCACTGAGACCGCGCCGCTGTACCCTACGCCCGCCCAGGTCGCCTCGTCCAACTGAGCGACAAACTTGTCGCTATCGAGCCGCACCTGGCTGTCAACTCCGCTCACTGTCTCTCCCGCGTACTGGATGTTGTCCGCCCTTAGGCTGCCAGCCAAAGTCACAGTCTCGCCGTCCGTGTCGATCGTGCCGTGATAGTCGGCGTTCGAAAACGCGACCGCCGGGTCGACGAACGGCTTGATCTGCGGCGGAAGGGTGTCACGACAGTCAGAGTGCGCGTCGACATCTCCCACGAAGCGGAACGGGCCGTGCACCTGCGTGCTGGCATCGACGTTTGCGATGAATCCGTTCTGGCGAACCGTTCCCGTCACGCGCGCGACCGTGCCGTCGCTCTTGACGTCGACGTCTGCGTCGCCGCTGTGGAAGGTCTGTTGCGACTCGAGCCCCTTTGCGACGAGACGCGCGTCACCGCCGACCTGCAGGCCGTTCGCTTTCGTGTACATCACGTTGACCGAGCCCGTGACGGACGCGCTCTTTGCGACCATGCGCGCGAATTCGCCTAACGAATTCTCGTCGAGAAAGGCGTTCACGAACGGCAACAGCGGAGCGACTTCCGCGTTTCTCATGTCGGCCTTCGTCCAAAGATTCCCTTCCTTCGT
>DATLWQ010000149.1:0-9555 GCA_035576225.1 Fimbriimonadaceae bacterium
GTGTCGACGACTTCGGCATGGGCCTGCTTCTGCAGACCAAACAGATCAAGAAGATGGTCAGCAGTTACGTCGGAGAGAACGACGAGTTCGAACGGCAGTTCCTCAGCGGAGAACTCGAACTCGAGTTCAACCCCCAAGGCACGCTCGCGGAGCGCTGTCGCGCAGGAGGCGCCGGCATCCCAGCCTTCTATGTCAAGACCGGCTACGGCACGATGATCGCAGAAGGCAAGGAGACGCGAGAGTTCGACGGCGAGATGTACGTCATGGAGACGGGACTGATCGCGGACCTCTCGATCGTCAAGGCCGAGAAGGGCGACCGCTGGGGCAACCTCATCTATAACAAGACGGCGCGCAACTTCAACCCGATGATGGCGACAGCCGGTAAGGTGACGATCGCAGAAGTCGAGGAACTCGTCGACATCGGCCAACTCGAAGCGAACGACATCCACACGCCGAGCATCTTCGTCGACCGCCTCATCCAAGGCGCCAAGTACGAAAAGAGAATTGAAAGACTGACGACCCGGGAGAAGGAGTAAGAAATGCCACTGAGCCGCGAACAACTAGCAATGCGAGCAGCGAAGGAGTTGCGCGATGGTTTCTACGTCAACCTCGGGATCGGCATCCCGACCCTCGTGGCCAACTACATCCCCGAGGGGATGGACGTCGTCCTCCAAAGCGAGAACGGCATGCTCGGCATGGGCCCGTTCCCCTACGAGGGCGAAGCCGATCCCGACCTCATCAACGCGGGCAAGCAGACGATCACCGAAATCCCCGGCACGTCCTACTTTTCGAGCGCCGACTCGTTCGGCATGATCCGTGGCGGCCACATCGATCTGTCCATCCTCGGAGCGATGGAGGTCAGCGAGCAGGGCGACATCGCCAACTGGATGATCCCCGGCAAACTCGTCAAAGGCATGGGCGGCGCGATGGACCTCGTCGCAGGTGTGCGCAGGGTCGTGTGCGTCATGGCGCACACCAACAAGGCCGGCGAATCGAAGGTGCTCAAAGAGTGCACGCTCCCGCTCACCGGAAAGGCGTGCCTCGACCTCATCATCACCGACCTCTGCGTCTTCGAGGTCGACCGCGGCAAGGGCTTGCGACTGATCGAGGTCGCCGACGGCGTGACGGTCGACGAGATCAAGGCGAAGACAGAAGCGGCGTTCGAGGTCTCGGACAGCCTGACGACCGTCGCCGTCTAGCCGGAACCTGCAGCCTTCTCCAATCGCCGCACCGACCCTGCGACGTTGTTGCCGAACCGCGTGTTGCCCTCGGTCGTCAGCGGCTTCAGGAACTCCAGTGCCGCCGTGTCGCCATAGGAAGCCAGCGCA
Source organism: Fimbriimonadaceae bacterium (assembly GCA_035576225.1). Lineage (GTDB taxonomy): Bacteria > Armatimonadota > Fimbriimonadia > Fimbriimonadales > Fimbriimonadaceae > JADFMN01. The sequence continues at coordinate 1,329 of DATLWQ010000149.1, forward strand.
GACGCTGCTGCCATCCGACCCCTGTACGAAAACTCGTCGCGCACGATCGAGACGAGTGTGTTAAAGACCTCCCGCGAGCCCTCTGCGTCTTTAAGGCCGCCTAATTGACTGATCGCCTCAAGACGGAGCGTCAGGTTTTGCGAGTGCTCAACAAGGTCGAGGCAGACCTTGCGCGCCCGGTCCTTGTCGCTCTGAACGAACTGCCGTAGTGCGAAGAGACGGAAGCACTCGTTAGGTGCGTCGGTCTTCCAGGCGCGCTCGACCAGCGACGCGTCCTTCGTGAGTCGATAGAGACTTTCAAGCGCGTCACAACGGATGCGTGGGTTCGTGTCGCTCTTCATCACGCTCTTCAGTTTTGCCAACACGTCCGGAGTCGCCTCGCAGGTCGCCAACTTCTTCACCGCTGCGTCTGCCACGGCGCGGTCGTGGTCGTCGACAAGGGCGACGAGCGCGGCCTCGTCGCCCTTGCCGAGCAGATCGGTCAGCCGCAGTCGCAACGTTGGTACTTTCTCTTCGTCGATCAGCCCGACCACGGCGGAAGAGTCCCCCAGCGACTTGAGGGCACCGAGCAGTTCGTCGCGCACCGCCGCGCTCTCGCTCGCCCTCCACGCCGCGACCGCCTGCTCCTTCGGGAACGCGGGCGTTTCCGTGATCTTGGCGAGCACCCGCTTCTCGGGGTCGATCAATACAGGGCCGTCGGACGGCAAAGGCAGTTCGAGCGATCCGCCGGTGAACGTGAGCAGCGTCTGGTTCCATCGCCCGTTGGCGAACTGCCAGATCGGCAGGTCGACCCTGGCGTGCCCGTCTTCCTCCAGTTTCAACGTTCGTCCGTCCACCGTCGCCTTGATTTCGATGACCCCGGAACTGTAGAACCACTGCTGCTCGAACCAGTCGAGGTTCACCCCGCTCGTCCCGAACATCGATGTAAAGAACTGCGAGGTGTCGACGGGCCGGAACCGATACTGCGTCAAGAAGTCCTTGACGCCGGACCAAAACGTCTGCTCGGAGATGAGGTCCATCAGCATCAGCATCCGCGCCGCGCCGCCAGAGTACGAAGACTGCCGGAACATTCTGTCTGGGTCGGTGCCATAGTCCAGCAGCACGACAGGCTTGGGGTCGCCCGTGCTCGCCCGGAGCGCGCTCAGCATCGTCCGCTTGCGCGCCAGTTCGAACTCGCCCTCGCCCTTGCTCTCGCGCGTCCAGAACAGAGGGAGCAGCGAAGCGAATCCCTCGTTCAGCCACATGTGCGACCAGTTCGTGCACGTCACGTCGTCCCCGAACCACTGGTGCGCCAGTTCGTGTGCGACCAGACCTGACGAGTCGGCGAGAGGCTCCTCCTCCGGCTCATGGAGAGTGTTGATCGTCTGCATCACCATCGTCACGTCCTCCATTCCGCCCGTCACGAAGTCGCTTGCGGTCACTTGGCTGAACCTGTCGTACGGATACGCGATGCCCGTCAGTTTTCCGTAGTAGTCGACGATGCGCGCTGTGCCACCGAACGAAGCGGAGCCCTGGCTCTCCAGCCCCTCGGGGTAGTAATACTCGATGGGAAGGCTCCCCAGCATCTCGGTCTTCTTCTCGAAATTGCCGACGATGAACGCGTTCAGATACGTCGAGTGCGGCTGGTCCATCTTCCAGTGGTACGTCCAGACGTCGTCCTTCTTGTCCACGCCGACCAGCACGCCGTTGCTGACCGCCGTCTGCCCCGGCTTGCACGCGATCCAGCACTCGCTCGACGCCTTGTCGTCAGGAAAGTCGTAGGTCACCAGCCATTGGCGGTTGTACTCCGGCTCGCCCTTGCTGTAGACCATCGAGTGCGTCGCAGGCCACGCGTCGCGCTTGTTGACGAAGTACAGCCCGCCCGTCGGTTTTCCGCTATAACGGACAGCGACATCGATCGACTTCCCCGCGTCGAACGGCTTGCCGAGATCGACGCTCAGGCGATTGTCGGCGACAGTGAACTTCGCGTCAGCACCGTCGACGGTGACCCCTTTCACCTGCAGGTTCTGGCAGTCGAACCACACGCTCTTCGTCGCATCCTGTAGCGGCGCGATCGTGTTCGTCACTTGCGCGTCGAAAGTGCGCGCGTCCTCGTCGAACCAAAGCCTGTACGCGACGTGGCGCAGGTCGTAAGCGCGCTGCCGTGGCTGCGCATGGCATGCGCATGCGGCCAGTCCGGCAAAAAGGAGAAGCCCACGTCGGAGGATCATGGGCGCATTCTACTTCTTAACGTCTGTTCAGCCGGTCGATCGCGCCCTGCGCCGCCCGACGGATCATGAACAGTGAATGGTGCGTCAATGGCTCCAGTTTTTGGACCGCGTCCTTGTTGCCATAACTGGCGATCGCGCCGATCGCAGTCCTCAGCGCGCCAAACGACGGCTCGTCCAAAACGCGCAATAGCGCATCGTATGCGGCGTGTGAGCCCTCTTCGTCCTTGAGCGACCCGAGGTGCTGGATGGCCGCCACGCGCACCTCCTCGTCGATCGGGTTCATCAGTTGCGCCAGACACTCCTTGCGCGCCCGGGCCTTGTCGTACCGCGCCCAATAGTCGAGCGCAAACTTACGGAACGATTCGTCCACGCTCGGCATCGACCACGCCTTTTCTGCAAGCGACCCGTCCTGCGTCGCAAAGGCGAGTGCGCGCACCGCGTGCGCGCGCAGAGTCGGGCTCGGGTTCTTCTCCCACACCTCTCGGAGCCGCGCCTGCACGTCGGGGTTGCTTGCATCGCCCCGCATCTGTTCGATCGCCTCCGCCGCAATCCGCTCATTGCTGCTGTGCGATTCGCCGATCAAGAACAGCGCATCGTCCGCGCCGAAGATCGAAAAGAGCGACACCTTGACGTCCACCGAAGTCTCAGAGTTGTAGATCGCCTGCTTCTCGTCGCTCGTCCAGCCCCGCATCGCCTGGCTCAGCCGCACCTTCGTCGCAGCGTTCGGTGCAGCCTTGAACATCGCGGCGATCTGCTCCTTCGTCAGCGGAGGCTCGTCGCCGAACCCGATCATGAGCCTGCACCCCGGGTCGAGCATCACAGCGGCGCCGTCAACGTCTCCCAAGTCGGCCTTCGTTGTCTCGCCGCTCACGGGTACGTCGACCATACGCCACGAACCGTCCTTGAAGACCCCAACTGGTAGGTCGTAGGAGAACGTACTGGGAGACTGCGTGATCGTCAGTTCGCTCCCGTCATTCTTCGCCGACACCTGCGGCGCGCCGGCAGTGTAGAACCATTGCTTCCGGAACTGGTCGAGGTCGCGCCCCGACATCTGTGACATGACCTGGAAGAATTTCTCCGTCGTCGCGTTGTCGTACTTATACGTCTCGAGATACTTGTGCACGCCCTGCCAGAACACTTTCTCGCCCAAGAGGTCCATCAGCATGAACATCCTCGCCGCCCCACCACCGTAAGAGTTGCCGCCAAAGTTGTCCATCGGAATCTCGTAGTCCTCCGTGACGACCGGCCTTGAAGAACTTCGCGCCGCTCGATAGGCGCCCTGCAGCGTCCCATATCGCGCAATGTCATACGCGTCTTCGCCGTGCTTGTAGCGCGCGTAGAAGTGGGGAAGGAAAGTCGCCCACCCCTCGTTGAGCCAGATGTGAGCCCAGTCGCGGCACGTCACCGTGTCGCCGAACCACTGGTGTGCCAGTTCGTGCAGCACCAGTCCCTCCGAACTGTCGAACGCGTCGTCGAGCGGGCTGTGCAGCGTCCCGATCGTCTGCGTCACCATAGTGATGTTCTCCATCCCGCCGAACATATAGTCGCTCACCACCCCCTGTGAGAACTTCGCGTACGGATACCGGAACCCCGTCAGGTCGCTATAGAACTTCACCATGTCCGCGGTCCCGGCGAACGAGTTCTTGCCCAGTTCTTCGAGCCCCTTCGGCACAGCGTAGAAAACGTCCAGCCCGTCCCAGTTCTCGTGCTGCGTCACATAGTCACCTGCCATGAACGCGATTAAATAAGTGCTGTGCGGCTGACGCATCCTCCAGTTGTACGTCCACGAGTCCGCTGTCTTCGTGACGCTCTCCAGGTCGCCGATGCTGAGCGCAATCTGCCCCGGCTTGACAGTGATATGCCCGCTGCTCGTCGCCTTGTCGTTAGGGAAGTCATACGTCGGCAGCCAGTACCGGTTGTCCTCCGCCTCGCCCTGCGTGTAGACCATCCCGCTCGCAGATGGGTACGCGCGCGAGGCAGGGATGAAGTACATGCCCGCCTGCGGGACCCCGTAGTACGTGATTCGCACGTCGACGTCGACCCCCGCCTTCGCGGGGCTCGCAAGGTGAACCGTCAGCGTCTCGCCCTTCAGATCGAACGTCGCAGGCTTGTTGTTCACCGTTACGCGGCGCACCGTCAGTTTGCCGCAGTCGAACGTGAGGTCGCTCGTGTCCGCAAACGGCGCGACCGTGTTCGTCACGTCGCCAAACACCTCGCCCTTCGACTCGTCGAACGAGACCGACCAGTCCACGTGCTTCAGGTCATAGGTGCGTTCGCGGTCGCGCGCGAGACAAAGGGGAGCGAGGGCGAGCGCCGTGCAGACAAGGACTGATCGAAGGGACATGCCGCTGATTCTACTTCGTCGTCTGCCACAATCTCTCTTGATGCCGTACCGAATCCGTCCCAACGTGCACAAGATGCACCTCTACTCGCCCGGCAAGCCGATCGAGGAGGTCAAGCGCGAACTCGGACTCACGGACGTCATCAAACTCGCGAGCAACGAGAACCCCCTCGGCCCCTCGCCGAAGGCTGTCGCGGCGGTCGCCGAGGCCGCCAAAGGGATGAACATCTACCCCGACGCCAGCGGCTACGAGTTGCGCCAAGCCCTGAGCAAGAAGCACGGAATCGCGCCCGAACAGATCATCCTCGGCAACGGCAGCGACGAGATCCTCAATCTGCTCGGCATGGCGTTCCTGGGCGGCCCTTCCGACCGCGTCGTGATCGGTCAGCCCGCGTTCCTTCGCTACGGCGCAGTTCCCGTAATCCCTGGCGCGGAGTGCGTGCGCGTGCCCGTGACCAGCGAGTGGCGGCACGACCTCAACGCCATGTCGGCCGCGCTGAGCGGGGGTGCGAACCTCGTCTTCATCGACAACCCCGGCAACCCGACCGGCACCATCGTTCGCAAACAAGAGCTAGACGCGTTCCTCAAAAGCGTGCCCGAAGGAACGCTCGTCGTCCTCGACGAGGCGTACCACGAGTTCGCCGTTCACGATCCTGAGTATCCCAACGGCCTCGACTATCTCCGCGAGGGCCGTCCTGTGGCGGTCGTGCGGACCTTTTCCAAATCGTACGGCCTCGCCGGCATCCGCGTCGGCTATGCCTTCGTCCCGCAGGAGGTCGCCGACGCTTACAACCGAGTGCGCGAGCCGTTCGACGTTAACGTCCTCGCCCAGGCCGCTGCGATCGCCGCCCTCGACGACGACGAACACCTCCGCAAGACACTCGAAGTCAACAAGCAGGGACTCCAAAGGATCGAATCCTGGATGAAGCAGCACGGCTTCCGGACAGTCGAGTCCTTCGCAAACTTCGTCTGCATAGACGTCAAGAGTCCCGCTCAAGAGGTCGCCGACGCACTGCTCAAGCAAGGCGTGATCGTCCGCTCCGGCCACGTCCTCGGCATGCCGCACCACATCCGCGTCACCATCGGTACCCCGCAAGAGGTCGAGCGCTTCCTCTCCGCCTTCGAGGCAGTTACTACCACGGCCGCGACCTAGTTGCCAATCTTTGCACCGTCTGCTAGGGCGACCCAGAGTTTGGCCGACGGCGGACGGATCGCCTTGATCGCTTTCAACGCCGCCCTCGCCACCGCCGGATTGTCGTCCAGAACCAGACGGTAGACTCCCTCCAGATCGCACGACTGAGGGTCCTTGACTACCTTAGGAAGGCACTGCAGCAGAGTGATCTTTGACTTTTCGTCGCCCTTGGCAGCGAGGATCGGCAGCTCCGCGCTAATCACCTTGGGCGACTGCGCCGCCAGACGAGACGCGTTTCCCCTGATCCAGTCCGCTGTCTTCTTGGCCTTCGAGGTCGCGAGGTGACCGGCGAGCCAAGCGGCGTTTTCCACGGAAAGGTCCTTAGCGGCCAACAACCGGGGATTCATGCAGTCGAGATACTCAGGCGCATCGAGTCGGACGCCGCCGATCTCTTCGTCGTCGCGAAGGCACTGGACGTACATCGACGCTGAGACCATCGGCACGAGCACCTTGGCGGCCTCGTCGTACGTCGCATGGTCGGTCGCGATCCAGACTCTGATCTGGTCCCACGGCCCTCGGAACATCGATTTGGCGGAGTAGGCGAGCAACCTTCCGACCTCTGGCGCCGGCATCCTCCCCTGCGTGTACTTCACTCCCGCCGCAGGCTCCTTCTTGTGCATGTTCAGGCACAACACATGGGCGTCGTAAGTCTTCGTCTCGGGTGCCCAGGGCCCGTGCAATTCGCTGCCAAAACTGAACGTCGTCCTGATGTTGTCGATGAGCCCCACGCTCTGGTAGTCGCCGTCGGCCGGAACGTACACCTGTCCGGCGTATAGCGATACGTTCTCGGAAACGTCCTGTCTCGGCTGGAACGTGAGCTGTGCGTGGTTCATGTCCGTGCAGGCGACGTTCATGTTGTACTCCGAGCCCAGGTTCTGCATGCTCACAAACTCGCCGCTCTCGGTGAACGCGTTGCCATAGTTCATCGACGTGTTATTGGCCTGCTCGCTGTTGGTGGGAGGTTGTGGCTTCGTCGGTTTGGGCTTGTTCGGCTGGGGCTTGTACTCCGGCCAAAGCAGTTCGACGTTGCCTTCAGTAAGGCCAGTGTGCGAGCAAGAACAGTTCAGGCTCAGTTTGCGCGCAAAGGGGCCCGGCTCTGGAACGTATACAGTACAGACGATTCCGCCTCCGTGGGCCTGCAACTCTTCCTTGTGCGTCCCTACGGACTCCACGTACAGTTTGTAGTCCGCTCTGACGTCATAGATCCGGAAAGCGTAGTAGAGGTCTCCGAGTGTGCAAGGCGTCTTGTTCCAGTGCTTATCGCTGACCGGGATCGAATATTTCGAGAGGTTGTCGCTCCAGCCCTTCATGGCTTGCCAACTGACGCACGCGCCGAGTGCCCTCAAGTTGTAGTCGTTGTAGTAACTCGCGCCGTCGACGATGGTTGGAAGCGCTCCCTTTCCATAGTAGTCCTGGATGCTCGCGTCCAACGACTTTTGCCAGTGGGAACAGTGCTCGAAGTAGTCGCACGAGTCGTCGCACTCGCTGTGCTTCATCGGTTTGCTGCCCTTGCACCAGCGGTAGCATGAAAGCGTGGAATACCAGAACTTGCGAGTGTCGATCGACTTGTAGGTGATCTCCAAGCGGCACTTCGAACTGCCCGCACCGAAGTCCCAATTGAAGTTGATGTTCTTCGTTCCGTCTGCAGGAGGGGCGGTCTTGTTCTTCGATGTCGCAGGCAGAAGGTTGTCGTACCAGTGCTGTGGCGGAGCAGGCTGTGCCGGGCTGACGCCGCTGACGAGAAGTAGTCCGATTGCTGTCAGCATAGGCCCATTCTAACGGATCGGACGGCCGTAAGAGTTTCCCGAGCTCTGCTCGGCGCTTCTTCACCCGCAGGGTGCCATGGGCAGTCCCGAGAATCGGGAATGCCCGTGGTCTCGACGCTGCGCGCGAGTTAGCGAAGCAAGCGTCAGAAAATTCTCTAGTGGTAGCGGACTCGTTCCCTCCCCCTTGGGGGAGGGTTAGGGAGGGGGTGCATCCAAATTCGGCTCTGCGCGCGAGCCGGCGAAACAAGAGCCACCAAACCGAGTGTCGGCGCCGAAGGCGCCCAAGGTACTCTTCCGCCATGACCATCACCCTCAGCGACCGTGTCCGAGAAGACCACGAGCGCCTCATCGCCATCAGGCACGACATCCACCAGCACCCCGAACTGCTCTTCAAGGAGCACCGCACCAGCGAGGTCGTGCAGCGCGAACTCAAAGCCGACGGCATCGAGTTCAAGGCGGGACTTGCGGGCGGCACCGGCGTTCTGGCGTTCCTCCCGGCGACCAAAGAGGGCGGCAAGACAGTCGCGCTCCGCGCGGACATGGACGCTCTGCCGATCCTCGAGCAGACCGGCCTCCCCTACGCGAGCACCAACGAGGGTGTGATGCACGCGTGCGGGCACGACGGCCACACCACCATCCTGCTCGGCGCAGCCAAGGCGCTCTCCCAAGAAAGCACAAGACTGAACAACGTCCTTCTCATCTTCCAACCGGCCGAAGA
>DATLWQ010000150.1:0-1777 GCA_035576225.1 Fimbriimonadaceae bacterium
GGCGAACGGGCTGCAGGCAGTCGACCCCTCGATGGTCGAGGCAGCGCGCCTGGACGGCGCGGGCGGAGCGCGCATAGCGACCTCGATCCTGTTGCCGGTCAGTACACCGTTCATCGTCGGCGGTGCTGCCCTTGCCTGGGCGCGCGCACTCGGCGAGTTCGGTGCGACGATCCTCTTCGCCGGCAACATGGTCGGCACCACCCAGACGATGCCTCTCGCCATCTACCTCGGCTTCGAGACAGACCTCGGTCAGGCGAAGGCGCTCTCTGTGCTGCTCATGCTGGCTGCGATCGTCGTCCTTGCGCTGTTGCGGACGCTCTTCAGGCGACAGATGGTCTTCGCACACTAGGCTTGTCTCGCGTGCTACGATCACCACAGTGGCCAGGCTCATCGGACTCGTGCGCGGGATTAATGTCGGCGGGTCGAACGTCGTCAAGATGGCCGACCTTCGTGCGTTCCTCGAGCACATCGGCGCGAACGATCCCAAGACGCTGCACCAAAGCGGCAACTTCACATTTGAGGCCGGAAAGCGGTCTGCAAAGGAGTGGCAGGCGCTTTTGGGCGAAGAGGCGCCTGGACACCTGGGACTCAATGTTGTGTGGTACGTGCGGACTGGTGCCGACTGGGCAAGACTTCTAGCGGAAAACCCTTTCCAAGAGCAAGCGGTGAACGACCCCCGACTCTTGCACGCGATCTTCTTTGACAAGGTTCCGACAGCCAAGTCAGTCAGCGACCTCGAATACAGTGGCCCCGAGCAGATCGCGGTTGGAAAGCAAGCGCTTTACGTGACCTACCCTGAAGGTGCGGGCAGGTCGCGGCTCTCAGCAAGTTCAGGCTGGAAGAAACTGACTGCCACAGGAACAGCGCGCAACTGGAACACAGTCCTCAAACTCCATGACTTGGTCTCCGACTGAGGAACTTCGCGGCTGACGGCCGTGACCCGGACGAGAATTCCTCATCGTGAGCGGACAACCGAAGACAATCAGAGTTATCTTGGAACCGCCGCGGGCCGCACTACGGTACAGTATCAATTATGAGAAGACGTATAGGAAATGAAGAAGCGCCTTCCCCTATTGCTAAGGTGGCTCTGATCGTCGTACTAGCCGGGCTTTCAGCCCTCTCCCTGGCGCAGAGCGACGCCGCGTGGAGGAAACAGGTCCAGAACGCCGCAAAGGACGTAGCCAAGGCCGCGAGAAAGCAACCCCCGGAATACGCGGCTTACACTCTGCTCTATCTGTCCGACGTTCTCAAACTGCAAGTGCCGGACCTCTCAGATTCCTATCTCCAAGGCATCATCAAGTCCATTCGGACGGAAAAGTCGAAGATAACGTTCGGCGGGAACACGTACGACCCCCGTGGCGGTGAATATGGGGCACTCGTCGACCACTTCGTGACGAACCACGAGGTCGAGAGAGCGTTCGACTTTCTCGCCGAGGCTCGTGCCAAGGGCATCGACGACGTTGATGTACCGAGGGACTCGCTCGATGATCTTGCACAAAAGAACATGCAACGTGCGATTCAGGTCTCGCGCAAACTTGCCGCGAAACCGGTCATTAGTCTTCGCAACATTCAGGCGATCACCGCAGTGATTCCGCGCATCGCTTTGCACGACACAGACTCGGCACGAAGGATCGCTGAGACCGTCATTGAGCGTATCCCAAAGTCTGCTGAGGCTGATATAGAAGTTCTCACCGTCGACTTTGCGCCCAATGGTCACGCGCTAAAAACGTCGAAGACGGTCGACTCACTTCTTTTCCCGTTCACTTCGTATCTTCTC
>DATLWQ010000151.1:0-1956 GCA_035576225.1 Fimbriimonadaceae bacterium
TCTCGCCAGGCGAGACTGTGCTGGACCTCGGTAGCGGAGGAGGCATCGATGTGTTGCTCTCTGCGCGCCGCGTCGGGCCGACCGGCTTCGCGTACGGCCTCGACATGACCGACGAAATGCTCGCCGTCGCTGAAAAGAACCGCAAGGAGGCGGGCGCGGAAAACGTCAAGTTCCTCAAAGGCAACATCGAAGAGATCCCCCTCGAAGACGAGAGCGTCGACGTCGTTATCAGCAACTGCGTCATCAACCTCGCGAGCGACAAGGGCGCGGTCCTTCGTGAGGCCTTCCGCGTCCTCAAGCCGGGCGGGCGCTTTGCGGTCTCAGACATCGTCGTCGATGGCGAACTGCCCGAGGCAGTGCTCAACGACATGGCTGCCTACGTCGGTTGCATTTCCGGTGCGCTCAGCAAGACGGAGTACGTCCGGCTGCTCGAAGAGGCAGGCTTCACGAACGCTTCGGTCGAACCCACGAGGCGCTTCTATGTCACGGACGGTGAGCACGGCGATGGAGCGTCTCTCGATCCTAAGACGATCGTACAGTCGTTCCCGTCGATCGCCGCGCTCTCCGAGCAGGAGGTCAAAGACCTCGACGGCCGCGTCATGAGCGCCTTCGTCCGCGCAACAAAACCGCGCTAGATCGAAGAAAATGGAGGGTCGACCTCCTGGAAGACCAAACGGGGAGGGTGCCGCTCCTGCGGCACCGCTAACCTCTCCCTCGATCAAGTAGAGAGGGAGAGGTTCGGGAGGCCATCGCCATAAGAGCGCCAACACAACGGAGCGCGGGCATTCAGCCCGCACCCCGGATCGCGGGCTTACAAGCCCGCAAAGAAGGGTCGCGAAGCGGAGGGCGCCACTCCGTCGGCACCAAGTTTCTCATTAGAGCCACGTGCTTCAGATCTGCTCCGTCGCATCCAGCGCTTTCATCACCTTCACTGCACACCGCACCGCGTCCTTGCGGACCTCGCACTCCCAAAACGTCAACACTCGGTAGCCGAGTCGCCTTAACTCCCGCTTGTTCGCCTTGTCCCGCTCGACGTTGCGCTCGAACTTCGCCGCCCAAAACTCTCGGTTCGTCTTCGGATGCACGTTCCGCGTGCACTTCGGGCACCGGTGCCAATAGCACCCGTGGACGAACACCGCGAGCATGGCTGGGCCGAAAACGACGTCGGGCGTCCCCGGCAGCCTTCGCACGTTCTTGCGGTAGCCGCGCAGTCCCGCACCGTATAGCGCAGCCCTCAGGAGCCGCTCAGGCTCCGTCTCCGTGCTGGTGTTTGACTGCATCGAGCGGCGCACCGACTCCTTCACCACCCATGTCGTGCGCAGTTTGTTGATCCCGTACGGCTTCGTTTCGGGCACTACGGCAGATATACCTGGATCACCGAAAATGTAAAATGCAGGGCACGGACATGGGCACGGACTACGACGTCGCGGTCATCGGTGGCGGGCCGGGTGGGAGCACCATCGGCACGCTTCTGAAGAAGTACTCGCCGGACACGAGCGTCGTCATCTTCGAGCGCGACAAGTTCCCGCGCGACCACGTCGGCGAGAGCCAACTCCCCGCTGTCTGCAAGGTCCTCGCGGAGATGGACTGCTGGGACAAGGTCGAGGCCGCAGGCTTCCCGATCAAGATCGGCGCGACCTACAAGTGGGGCGACACCGACGACCTCTGGGACTTCGAGTTCTATCCGGCCAAGGAGTTCAAGGACGAGCCGCGCCCCGCGATGTACAAGGGGCAGCGAACACAGACCGCCTTCCAGGTCGACCGCGCCGACTACGACAAGATCCTGCTCGACCACGCCGCTGCGATGGGCTGCGAGGTGCGCGAAGAGACCAACGTCAAGAAGGTGCTTACCGACGATGACAAGGTCACGGGCTTTGAACTCGACGACGGCTCGGTCGTCACTGCGCGCTACTACATCGATTCTTCCGGCGCGCCAGCAATCATGCGCCGAACGCT
>DATLWQ010000152.1:0-2996 GCA_035576225.1 Fimbriimonadaceae bacterium
GAGTTTCCTGGAGTCACGACGTACAGCGAGGGTGAAGAGCCCAACCGCCGCGTCGTCATCGCACCGGCGGAGTCGTAGGTGGTCAAGCCGAAGGCGCTGCGGCCCGGGTCGCACGTCCGGATCGTCTCGCCCGCGTCCGCCGTCACCGAGGAGAAGATCGCGGCGGCCATAGCGCTGCTAGAGTCCGAGGACTACAAGGTCTCGCTCGGCGCGCACGTCTTCGACCGTGACGGCTACCTCGCCGGGAGCGACGCCGACCGCGCCAGCGACCTTGCAACGGCGTTCGAAGACCCTACCGTCGATTGCGTGCTTTGCTCGCGCGGCGGCTACGGATGCGCGAGGCTCCTCCCGCTCCTCGACCTAGACGCGATCGCATCGAGCGGAAAGATGTTCTGCGGTTTCAGCGACGTAACGACGCTCCACCTTGCTCTTAACCGCCGCGGCCTTGTCACGTTTCACACGCCGATGCCGCTGACGTTCTCTGTCGAGCGCGAGCCGTGGGTCTACGATTCATTCAAGAGGCTCCTGAAGGGAGACGCAAGCGTTCCGGCAGAAGCACCTCGCGGCGAGACGCTTGTCTCTGGCACCGTGGAAGGCGTCGTCACTGGGGGCTGCATGTGTCTGCTGACGGACAGCCTTGCGACACCCGACGCCTTCGACCCGCGAGGGAAGATCGTCCTGCTAGAAGACGTCGATGAGGACGCACGCCGCATCGACGCGATGCTCACGCACTTGGTCAACGCAGGACTCTTGCAGAAGGCGGCAGGAATCGTCGTCGGCGAGATGACCAACTCAGAAGCGAAGACGGAGGACGCCGCGAACGTCTGGCCCTGGAGGAAGATCGTTGAGGACCGCATCGCGCCGCTGGGAGTCCCGTCTGTCGTCGGCTATCCGTTCGGCCATATGAAGTCAATGCTGAGCGTTCCGCTCGGAGTTTCCGCACGCCTCGATGCCGGGGCTGGTACCCTGACGGTCACCGAACCGCCATGCTCCTAAGTGCCGCGATCCTGATCCTCCAGCAACAACAGACCGCCGCAGCGCCGCAAGTTTGGCAGAAACTCGTTGCGCCGGGCGTCACGTACCGCATGGAGGTCGATCCGTCGATCCCTCTCATTTTTAATGCCGTCAGGTTCTCGCCGTCGGCGGCCGGGCTCTCTCTCGTCGGCGAACTCTCAGGGGGCCAGGTGTTCGACCCCGCCGCCGAGAACAAGGGGACGGACACCATCACGCACATGGCATTGCGGACCGGCTCGCTCGTTGCCGTCAACGGCGACTTCTTCCCCTACACCGGCGACCCGCTCGGCGCAATGGTCATAGACGGAGAACTCATCAGTTCTGCCAAGACCGGCAGGGCCACGTTCTGCTGGGGGTCGACTGGCTCGGTGGCGGCCTACCTCGAATCGAGCGCAGACATAAAGTACGCGGGGAACACGGTCCCGATCAACGGGGTCAACATGCAGTGCGGCGACGACATGCTCACCTTCTTCACTGACAAGGCTGGGTACGCGGTCTCCGAGAAACTTGCGACGTTCGCCATCCTCGACCTTCCGTACAAGATCACGCCCAACGGTGTCTGGAAGGCGACGGTCAAGCGCGTCATCAAGGAAGTGAACACCGAGCCACTGGAGAAAGGCGAGTGTGCGATCGTCTATTCAGGCAGTAGGCAAGAGCCGCTCGCGGCCCTCCGCGCCGGCGAAGACGTGCAGGTCCACGTATCGACGACGGGCGTCGACCTCGAGAAGTTTCCGAACGTCGTCGGCGGTGGTCCCTTCTTGGTCAAAGAAGGACAGGTGTTCGCCCCGTTTGCGGACGAAGGCTTCACGCAGGGCTTCGCCGACAAGAGACACCCGAGGACCGCGATCGGCCGCACGAACGACGGAGACGTCTGGCTCGTCACTTTCGACGGAAGGCAGGAGATGAGCGCAGGCGTATCGATACAGGAAGAAGCGGAGATCATGCGGCGGCTCGGCTGCGTCGACGCGATCAACCTCGACGGCGGCGGGAGCAGTACGCTCAATATCGGTTCGGTCACTCTCAACAGGCCCAGCGAGGGCGGCGAGCGCCCGGTCGCGAGCGCCTTGCTCATCCTGCGGACGGGCCAGCCCGAGAAGCCCGCCTCGCAGGCGGACGGCACGCCTCCCGTCATCGCCGGGCCGGCGAAGATCATGGTGGGAGAGACCGCTCAATATCACCTCGTCCAGGCCGACGGCACAGACGTCCCGAACGAGCGTGTGCTTTGGAGCGCCCAGGGCGGCGCGTGGATCGATCAGTCCGGGCTCCTGCACGGCGCGGCAGAAGGCTCCTGCTTCATTCTCGTTTACAGCAGCGGGCAGATCGTCTCGCTCACTGTCCAAGTCACCAAGGAGACGGACCAAAGGGCATATTGCGAAACGAAATAGGGACTGCTTCGGTAATCTACTTGGCACTGTAGCCTACGAGAGATAGAAATATGATCGCGACTTTGCTAGCTATCAGCCTGATCGCGCCGCAGAACGGGATGGATGTGCGCCTCATGCGCTATCCGGACATCTACGGCGACAAGATCGTTTTTACATACGCGTCGGACCTGTGGCTCGTCACCACCAAGGGCGGCATCGCACGCAGGCTCACCAGCCATCCAGGAACTGAGTTTCGCGCCAAGTTCTCGCCTGACGGGAAATGGATCGCGTTCTCAGGACAGTACGACGGAGACTACGACGTTTACGTCATGCCCAGCGAGGGCGGGGAGCCAAAGCGCCTCACCTACGACAATGGTCCGGACCTTGTTACGAACTGGACGCCGGACGGCAAGATCGCCTTCGTCACCGACCGCGAGCATGTCCGCCCAGACATCGTCGGCTTATGGGAGGTCAGCCCTGACGGCGGCCTACCGACCAAGACGGACGTCCACGAGGCGTACGACGTCTCGTTCTCGCCGGACGGCCGCACCATCGCTTACAACCGCGTCTCATCGCAGAACTTTAACTGGCGTCACTACCGCGGTGGGACGCAGGGCA
>DATLWQ010000153.1:0-2656 GCA_035576225.1 Fimbriimonadaceae bacterium
CCGCCTCCATCGCGTTGATCGCCTGGTGCTCCGCACCGTGGTAGCGGAAGACCTCGTAGATCGCCGGGTAGCGGCGGATCAGCGCGACGTAGCCTATGAACATCGACAGTTTGATCGTCTCGACAAGGACTGTCGTGTAAAAGCCGTGCTGGTTCCCTTCCGGCGCAACGCCTCGGGACTTCAGGAACGAAGAGACGTACTGCCCTACGACGTTCGGAAGAAGATTGAAGACGAAGAAAGCGATCGCTAATGAAAGCACCAGCGTCGCGCCGAGGATCGCCTTGTCGATCGCCGCTTGGTTCCGCTCATAGAACCGCTGCATCTTCGTGGGCGGCTCCTCTTTGTGCTTCTCGGGATGGACGACCTCGCCCTCTTCCGGCTGCATCTTCGGATCCATCTGCACGTCGCCGGCGATCCGCATCGCGCGCATGCCCAGCCCCATCGTGTCGAGGAGGGCGAAGGTGCCCCGCAAGAACGGCCTCATCAGCCACTTCTGCCTGCCGATCCAGGTCTTTTCGATGTGCTCCGTATGGACGACGATCTTCCCGTTGGGTGCCCGACAAGCGACCGAATAGTGGTTTGGAGATCGCATCATCACGCCCTCGACGACCGCCATGCCGCCGTAGGACTTCTTGGATTCTTCGGGCATTGGGGGCGAGTCTACCTACGGCCAGGCACCGCCGACCGGTATCACGGTGGGCACGTCCGGCCTCCTTTTTGAACGTAGCGCCCGGTAGGAACACGAGCCGGGGGCCCAGAACTGGAGCCTAAATGGATCATTGGCACCAAGATATTCGTCATAATGACAGTGCCCCCATGCGGGGCCAAGGAGCAAACATGCTAGATGGACAATCGTCCGGACGGCTGCAGCTCACTGAAGACGAGGCGTTCGCCTTGCTGTCGCTCTGTATGATGAGCGAAGAGCAGTTGGACGTCGTATCGGAAAATGCAATAAAGAAACTGGCGAATTTCTGTCGGGCCGACCGGTCCGCAAACAGCAATCATAAGACGCCAGCGAACGGTGAGTTGAGCGAGGCGGGCTAGTCCCGCCTCCAGCCGTATTAAAGGGCCCCCCCCGGCGACATAATCCGGCCATGCGACACGCCACCATGCGGCCCTGCGCCCTTTGCGGTCGGAGCCTTAGGGAGACGTCCCTCTTTCCCGTCCATCTCCTCTCGCAGGAGATCCAAGACCTCTTGCACGAGACCAGCCCTGACCTCGCTGAAGACGCGATGGTCTGTTCTGACGACCGCGCCCGGCTCCGGTCGCTGCTGGTGCAACGGATGCTCGAGCGCGAGCACGACGAACTCACGGGGCTCGATAAAGAGATCCTAGACGACCTCGCGCAGTCCGAGATCGTCGCGCAGAACCTCAACAAGGTGGAGGAAGCCCACATCAAGTTCGGTGACAAGATCGCCGACAAGGTCGCCGCGTTTGGAGGCAGTTGGGCGTTCATCATCTCCTTTCTCTCGGTCATGCTCGTCTGGATGACGTTGAACACAATCGCACTGCTCAACAAGCCGTTCGACCCCTACCCGTTCATCCTTCTCAACCTCGTTCTGTCGTCCGTCGCAGCGATTCAGGCGCCAGTCATCATGATGAGCCAGAACAGGCAGGAGGCGCGCGACCGGCTACGGAGCGAAGAGGACTATCGCGTCAACCTGAAAGCGGAGGTCGAGGTGCGGAACATCAACCTCAAACTGGACGAGATGATGGTTCGGCAGTGGCAGAGGCTACTGGAACTCCAGCAGTTGCAGATCGAACTGCTGGAAAGCCTGCAGAAGCGCGGCTAGGGCGCTTTGGTAACCTGTGCCGATGCCGTCAGTCTCCGATGTCTTGGATGCGATTGAGCAGGTCGCTCCGGCGCGTTTTGCGTTTTCGTTCGACCACATCGGCCTGCAGGTAGGCGATCCTTCTGCCAAGGTCGCACGCATCGCTGTCGCCCTCGATCCTTCCCTGGCAGCCGCACGCTTCGCGCGAAAACACGGCGCCCAGATGCTGGTGTGCCACCACCCGCTCATCTGGGACCCACTGGAGACGCTTCGCGCCGACACGTACAAGGGGCGAATCGTCAAAGAACTGATCGAGGGCGGCGTGGCTTTTGCGGCAGCACACACGAACTGGGACTGCGCGCGAGGCGGCATCAACGATGTGCTCGCTGAGATGATTGGCCTCCAGAGCGTCTCGGACTTCGGCTCTTCTGCAGACGAAGACCAGGTGAAGGTCGTCGTCACAGTCCCCAAAGGCGGCGAGGAAGGACTCATCGAAGCGATGTCAATGGCCGGCGCGGGCGAGATCGGGCTCTATGAGCGTTGCGCGTTCGTGTCCACTGGCACGGGCACCTTTCGCGGCAAGCCCGACTCCTCGTCGGCCATCGGTAAGCCGGGCCAAATTGAGTCGGTCGATGAAACGAAGGTCGAGATGGTCTGTCGCAAGGATATTTCCGACAGCGTCGTCAACGCGATCATCGGGGCCCATCCCTACGAGCAGCCCGCCATCGACGTCTACGCGCTCCAGAAAGCGTCGGGGCAGCGCGCAGGCCGCATCGGGTCGCTGCGGGCACCGATGCCCGCCAAAGACTTCATTTCGCATTTGGATCTCGTGCTGGCCACCCGCACCCTGCTCTCAGGCGGCAAGGACGACGTACAACGAGTCG
>DATLWQ010000154.1:0-10836 GCA_035576225.1 Fimbriimonadaceae bacterium
CGTCCAGTAGCGCTGCGCTATCTTAATGCCGAGTTCTTCGCACTTTGCGGCGACGTATTCCTCCAGGTTTGGTCCGTGCGGCAGGCTGCTCGTTCCGTTCGTCAGTTCGGACCTTAGACGCACGACGTTGTTCGCGTGCGCGTTAAGCGCGAGCAGCGAGTGCCGCAGCGCCGTCTTCCACGTCACCTCCGCCGTCACCTGCGGGTTGCCGTCGCGGTCGCCTCCGACCCAAGACCTGTACTCGATGCGTGGCACCGGAGGGTCGCCGCCGAAGTTCCGCCTCCACGCAGACTCCACGTCTCGATCGATCCAAGAGACCGCGTCGAAGATCGACCGCTCGAAGTAGAACAGCGCGTTTGAGACCTCTTCCGGCACTGTGAGCCGTGCAGTGCGCAGTTCTTCCGTCTGCCACAGCGCGGTCAGGTTTCGCCGGATCGCGACCTTGGCCCGTCCCTCGGCGCCGAGAGGGCTGTCGAGCCCGAACTCCGTCTCCGCGAGTTGGCTCTGCCCCATCGCAACGGCGATCTCGTCAAGCCTATTGAGCACGGCCCTGCGGCGCGCCTCCGTCGGGTGGGCTGTGAGCGTCGGACACACGTAGAGGCTCTCCACGACGGACCGTGCGGCGTCGGCGTCCGTCGACTCAGCGAGTTTTTCAAGAGCGTCTTCAACGCTCTCCGTGCGACGCTTCCTTGAACGGTTCACGCGCACGATCTCCTTTTGCTCAGCGATGTTGATCAGTTGGAACAGGACGGTAAACGCGCGCGCCACCTTCCTCGCCGTCTCGGGGTCACGCAGTTCCGGCATCCGGTCGAGCAGCCCTTCCGGTGACTGCGACTGCGACTCTTCGAACAGCCGCCGGACAGTCGCGACAAAAGCCTCGCCTTCGTGGTGCAGGAGCAGTTCATGAAGAAGGCTGTCGACGAGCCGAATGTCCGCGCTCAGGGGGTCGGACAGCCCCTGTGACTCTGGATCGAGTCCGAGGAGGGTCGTACCGGCCATGCGCGCCCATGTTACCGGGCACAAAAAAGGCGGCCCCTCCAAGGGGCCGCCTTTTTGAATCCGGGTCTCAGGCTTTGTTCGCCTTCGCTGCCTGAGAGGCGATGCGCGACTTGCGGCGCGCGGCCTGCTTCTTGTGGATGATCCCTCGCTGGGCCGCTTTGTCGAGGCTCTTCTGCGCCATCTTCAGTTCCTCGGCGACCTTGGTCTTGTCGCCTGCCTCGATGGCCTGTCGCACGCGCTTGACGTACGTCTTCAGGCCGGTCCGCACGGACAGGTTCGCCTCGCGCTTCTTCGCGCTGCGACGGATGTCCTTCTTCGATGACTTCAGGTTTGCCATGTTTCGTTCTCAGCGATTATATCAGATCAGCCTGGGCGCCTCAGTCCTTCAGGACGAACTTCTGTTTCGTCTTGTCAAAGCCCTGCTCGACCTTCTTGTGGTCGTAGTGCCACACTGGCGAACCGGAGCGCTGATAGAAGCACGCGTACCCACTGAGCAGCGACGCCAACAGGCGGCGGCTCGTGCGGCGAACAACGTTGACCTCCCACAGCACGGTCAGGAAGTCGGCTCCCTTCGGCCAGTGGGTCATCACCTCGCGGACGATGTCGAAGGTGCTCATGCCCTCGACGCGGCTGGCGATCTCGCGCAGTTCCTCCATCCGCTGGTTGCTGATGTAGACGACCGGGTCGGTCTGTTCAAGCCACTGGAACTCGAAGACGTTCGGCTGTTCGGTCTTGCTCAGTTTGAACACCGCGCCCGACTCGACAGGCTGGTCGAGCCACCAATCGAAGAGGTTGAACAGCAGTCGGTGCCGATGGTTGAGCCACACTTGCAACTCGCGGCCCTCGGTGTCGCGGAAGATCAGTTCCTGGATCTGCGGCTTGGCTTCGAAGAAACCCGTCGGGAACTGGCAGAGCGGGAACGTCCCGAGTTCGCGATGGATCGGCTTAAGGACCAGTCGCAGCGACTCGGGGATGTTCTTCGGTTCCGGAAGGACGTCCTCGTCCTTGACGTCCATCGCGAGCGGGTGCGAAAGCAGTTTGCGCAGCGAACTGCTCAGGCCCTCGTCGTTGAGTTCGACGTCGACCAGTTCTCCCTCGGCGTCCCGGTTGTCCGTCGCCTCGAACTTGAACGGCTTCGGCAGCGTGCGGATGAAGTCAGGCTCGGAGTCGGGCTTCCTGAAGCGGTCGCCACCGACCCACCAGACCTCGTCCCTGCTCTGCAGCGCGGCCATCATGTTCGCCAAATCGTCGGGATAGGTCTTGACCGCCGGTGTGATCTCGTAATGGTTCTCGAGCAGTTCCGCGACCGTGACGCTCTCGTCGCTCGCCTTGATGTCCTTGATGAGCGCCTTCACGTCGGCGGCCTTCAGTTCGAGCGGCGCGACGTCCTCGATCTCGATCGTCGGCTTGATCCTCGTCGCAATCGCTGAGGCGAGTTTGAGCCACTTGCCCGCTTCGCCCTCTGTGTAGATCTTCCCGTTCGGCGCGTAGACGTATCCGGGGATGCTCAGGAGTTCGGCGTTGAACGCTTTCCAGTCGTAGAGCCGCGGCGCCGTCGGGTCTTGCGGCGAGAGTTTCTTCCAAGCCGCCGCCCCCAGCGCTTTGAGGCTGATCGAGGGCGTCCTTTCGAGGGCGATCATGATCGCGTCGTCCTGGAACCAGTTGAACCGACCCAGGATGTCCTCGACTTCCACGACCTCGCTCTCCTTGACGTCGTTCTCCAGGTAGGCGCGCTCGATCGTCTGGCTGTCTGCCTTGAAGACGATCTTCGCGGGCACGACCTCGTCGCTGCGCGTCATGAAAAGGTAGTCGCTCGACTTGGCGATCCTACGGACCGCCTCTTCGACCCACTCGGAGGACCGGCCGCGCGAGCGGCTGAGTTCCTGTACGCAAAGGTCGAGCGGCATCGGAGCCGAGTAGCGTTCGACGACCAGCCGGAGAGCCTCGTGGAACGGGCGTCCGGCGCTCGCCACGCGCGCGGCGGGCACCCACCGGCGCTCCTGATAGGCGAACATCTTCGGGTTCGAGGCAAGAAGGGCGCGCACGGCGGGCAGCCCCAGCCCATGATCCTTGAGCCTGTCCGAGATCTCGCTCGGCTTCATGACCTCATAGAGTTCGGTCAGTTGCTCCAGAATGAGGCGGTCGGCGTACAGCCTGGCCGATTGCTCGCTTGGTTTGAGTGCGGTCGCTTTAGGCAAGATTTCTCCTCGCTAGGGTGGATGGCGCGAACACCAATTATGGCATATAGACGGGCGCCCCGAACCTAGAAATGAGGCCTCCAGCCCCTACTTGCCGGCTTCTCGCTGGGCCTCTTGCGAGTTGACCGAGGCCTTGCGGCCCAAGTCCACCGCTGAGGCCGTCAGCATCAGCGCCACGATCAGCACGATCCCCACGTTCGTCAGCATGTTCTGGACGTTGATGCTCAGCCTCCGGCCGCCTCGCACCATCTCCACGATTGTGACGACGATCTGACCGCCGTCCAGCGGCGCTATAGGAAGCAGGTTCATGACGCCCAGGGTCAGGCTCAACATCGCTGCGAACCAGATCACGTCGGCCGGACCGCGCTTCACGGCCTCGCTCGTGACCTGGGCCATCGTCGTCGGGCCGGTGAGTTGTTTGCTCGCCTGGACGGGTCGGATGAAGAGGCCCACGACGCCCTTGGCCATGTCGACCGGCTCAGCAACGACTGCCTGGAGCGCCCCACCCACACTCATAGGCACGTACTTGAAGCCGAACTCGATGCCCAGACGGGCCTGGATCGCCTTTGTGTCAAGAACGTTCATGTCCTTGTCCAAGAGCGGCATCGGCTCAAGGTCCACCGTCGGGACGACCGAGACCGTGTGCGTCTCTCCGTCCCGGACGTAGGTCACCTGCGTCGGGATCGGTTCGTTCTTGTCCCCGACCTTCTTCCACTGGTTGCGTACGTGCGTCATCAGTCCGTAGAAGTTCTCGATCGGACTGCCGTTGACCGCAGTGATCCTGTCGCCCTCCTGTAGCCCTGCGGCCTCTGCGCCCGACTTCTCACTGACCCCGCCGACCAGGTTGGAGTAGTCCGGCACCGCCTTTCCGACCGTCGTGTACAGGCCGAACAGCAGCAGGACTCCGAACAGCACGCTGAACAGGGGCCCCGCGAAGAGGACCACAAAGCGCTTCCACGGGCTCTTGCTGAAGAACCCTCCCTCGATCCGCGTCTCGCTCCCGTCGGGCTGCGGGTGCATCCCCGCGATCTGCGCGAACCCTCCCAGCGGCAAGAGGAGCAACGAAAACTCCGTCCCATCGCGGCTCACCACGTGCCATATCGGCCGGAAGCGCACAGGCAGTTTGTCCTTGGAGCCGTCCTCGCCGCGCTCGACCTCGATCTGCCCGAAGCCCTGTTGGTCGTCCACCTGCTCGCGCATCTGGATCGGCAGGTAGTACATCACCATGAGCGCAATGAGGGTCGCCGCGGCGAGCACCCCGACTCCCATCACCACATCGACGCCGCTGAAGCGCGTGCCCACGAACAGCACGATCACCGCGATCAGAACGGTCTTGAACCAGATCGAGACCGCCTTGCCCTCGCTCGTGTGATAGAGCCTCTCCAGCCTCAGCATCACCCACAGCGGAACGACGACCCCTGCACCAAAGAGCCCAGCGACGTACACCAGGTCAGACTTCGCAAGCGCCCCCACGACCGCCAGCACGAACGAAGCGACAAAGGCGATCCACGGGTACTTCGAAGGAGCCAGTGGACTCTTCAACCACTTTGTCAGGTCCGTCTGCCGAACGCCCCCCATAAAGACCGCGAAGGCGTTCACCCTCATCCCGAACATCTTCGCCGCCAGATAGTGCCCGAGTTCGTGCACGAACACCAGCACGGTCAGCACGAACAAACCCGTGAAAAGTGTCAGGAAAAAGTGCCCCAGTGTTGCGAGTGCTGCCATTCGATCAACGCTTCCTGTCCAGCAGTGACTGTGCTGTCCTACGCGCCCATTTATCTGTCTCTATAAGGTTTTCCAGGTTTGGCCGTCCGGGAGCATGTCGAACCATAACTTCTTCTACGGTCTCGGCGATCTGAAGGAAGCCACAGGTCCCGTCTAAAAATGCGGTGGCGGCGACCTCGTTCGCCGCGTTCATGGCGCAGGGCATGGTTCCGCCGGTCTTGAGCGCCTGCCGGGCCAGGTAGAGGCTGCGGAAGGTCTTCTCGTCCGGCTTCTCGAAGGTCAGAGTCGGCGTGTCGGTCGGATCCCAGGGCTTCAGGTCGTTGGGCTTGCGCTCCGGCCAGAGCAGCGCGTACTGGATCGCCAGCCGCATGTCAGGCCAGCCGAACTGTCCGAGCACGCTCCCGTCCTTGAACTTCACGAACGAGTGGACCACGCTCTGGGGATGGATCACGACGTCAACCTGCGAGGGAGCCACGTCGAACAGCCAGCGCGCCTCGATGATCTCCAGCCCCTTGTTCATGAGCGTCGCGCTGTCGACGGTGATCTTGCCGCCCATCCTCCACGTCGGGTGGTTCAGCGCCTCCTCCGTCGTCACCTTCTTCAGATCCTCGCGCCCCTTGCCGCGGAACGGCCCGCCAGACCCCGTGATGATCAGTTTTGAGACCTGGTCTGTGGTGTAGCCCTGCATGCACTGGAAGAGAGCGCTGTGCTCGCTGTCGATCGGCGTCATGGTCACCCCGTGCTTGCGCACCAGGGGCATGACGACCTCGCCCGCGGAGACCAACACCTCTTTGCTCGCCAGCGCGACGTTCTTCCCCGCCTGGATCGCCGCGATCGTCGGCATCAGGCCGATCACGCCCGCCACTGCGATGACGACGAGGTCGACTTCGTCCATCGCTGCGATCGCGATCACCGCGTCCAGCCCGCCCGGAATCCCCGCCGCCTTCGCCGCGCGCTCGTCGCTCAGAGCGATCTGCTTTGCTCCGAACTCCTTGGCCTGCGCGGAGATGAGGTCTGCGTTGCGATAAGCGGCGAGCCCGACGACCTGGAGGCGGTCAGAGTGCTGGCGGACGATGTCCAGCGTCTGAACGCCGATCGATCCTGTCGAGCCAAGGACGACGATCCGCTTCACAGGGTCGCATTTTACCGGTTGGGCTGAGCGTGAATTCGATATCCCGGACGTTCGCTGAACCCTCTGCCATAATCCCCACCAATGTCGACCGACGTGGCTGCGGAGACTCGACTGGTCCTCAGCGACGACCAGGCCCGCGCACTTGCCACCAAGTACGGCACTCCCCTCTACGTCATCGACGAACACCACCTGCGGAATCGCGTCCGCGCGTACATTAAGGCGTTCCGAGCGGCGCACGACAAGACCGAACTCACCTACGCGAGCAAGGCAAACAGCACACTCGCGGTGGTTGCAATCGTTGCGAGCGAAGGGTGTCCGATCGACGTGGCGAGCGAAGGAGAACTGCGTGCCGCGCTGCGCGCCGGAATACCGGCGAAGAACACGCACCTCCATGGCAACGCAAAGTCCGCGCAAGAGATCAAGGCGGCGTTCGACCTCGGCGTTGGACAGATCATCGTCGACAACTTCGAAGAGATCGATGCCGTCGCAGGAACAAAGGGCAATTGCCCGGACCTCCTACTCCGACTCGCGCCCGGCGTCTCACCGAAGACGCACGCGAAGATCAGCACTGGCCAGGACGACACGAAGTTCGGCTTCAACATCGCAGACGGGTCTGCGGAACGAGCCCTGACCAGGTGCCTCGAACTTGGCCTGCCCGTCGTCGGGTTCCACTGCCACGTCGGTTCGCAATTGCTCGACCCCGAGGCGCAGATCGGCGGTGGCAGGGCGCTGGCGACCTTCGCAGCAGAAATGGCCAAGAAGCAGGGATTCATGGCGCGAGTGCTCAATCTCGGAGGCGGAGTCGGCATTCGCTACGACGACCAGTCGCAGGCGATCGATCCAAGGCAGTACTGTCTGAGCGTTGTGCAGGGCGTCAAAGAGGGCCTTGCTGGATCCGGGCTCGACCCGGTCATCGTCCAGGAACCAGGACGTTGGATCATCGGAGAGTCCTGCGTGACTCTCTATAGTGTGAACAACGTAAAGACCGTCCCGACCAAGGACGGTACGCGCACCTACGTCTCGGTGGACGGAGGGATGGCAGACAATCCGCGCCCTGCAATGTACGGAAGTCCCTATCCCGTACGCTGGATCAGCGCTGACGAGAGCGCGCCAGGGGCGCCGATGAAGGTCAGAATCGCCGGGCGGCACTGCGAAAGCGATACGCTCTTTGACGACAAAACGCTGCCTTCAAACGTCAAGAAGGGTGACGTGCTCCAAGTGCTCTGCACCGGAGCGTACAACTCTTCCATGGCGAGCAACTACAACCGGTACCCTCGTCCCACGACTGTCCTGTTGCGTCCTGACGGATCGGACGTCGTCGTGCAGCGTCCCGAGACGTGGGACGAAATGTACGCCAGGGAGTCGGTCCCAGAGGGGCTAGGACGGTGAGCCTCTAAGTGCGGGACGCCAATTTTCTCGTCCCCTATCTGATCGTGATCTTCACAGCCATCGGCTTTCACGAGTACGCCCACTGCAAGGTGGCAGACCTCTCAGGCGACCCGACACCGCGTTCGATGGGTAGGGTGACGCTCAACCTCTTCAAGCACTTCGACGCGCTCGGCTCCATCATGATCCTCGTCACGACCTTCTCGGGGTTCGGGATCGGTTGGGGCAAGCCTTCGCCGGCCAACCCCTCCCTGATGCGCAACCCGAGGTGGGACTGGTTCATGACCGTCGCCGCCGGCCCGCTGTCGAACATCCTCCAGGCGTCCATCTGGGCGATCGTGTTTCGGGTCATTCTCCTCGTGGATCCGAGCGCATTCAAAGACAGCCCCTTCTTCCTGTGGCTCTTCATTCTTGGTGTGTTCGTCAACGTGATGCTCGCGCTCTTCAACCTGCTCCCGCTTGGCCCGCTCGACGGCCATTGGCTGGTCGGACTGCTGATGCCCGACGGACCGAGAAAGAAGTGGTTCATGTTCAACGCGAGGTACGGCTTCATGATCCTGATCGGTCTGGTCATCTTCGACCAGACGATGTCGGAAAGAATGGGCTTCTCGATATTCGGAACGCTCATCTGGCCGGGCGCACAACTCATAGGGTCTTTCATGCTGGGCCAGAAGATCGGATTTTGAACTGAGGACATGGGCGAAAGACGACGAATCCTCTCCGGCATGCGCGCGACCAACCCGAGGCTCCACCTCGGCAACTACGAGGGCGCCCTGCGCAACTGGGTCGCTCTCCAAGACGAGGGCTGCGAGATGTACTGCATGGTCGCTGACTACCACGCCCTCACGACCATGGGGCACAGTCCAGAGGATCTAGCCCACAACACCCGCGAGGTCGCCAAGGACTTCGTCGCAGGAGGCATCGATCCGGAAAAAAGCGCGGTCTTCGTCCAGTCGCAGGTCCACCAGCACGCCGAACTCCATCTGATCTTCAGCATGGTCACCGGGCTCGGAAAACTAGAGCGCGTACCGACGTTCAAGGAGAAGAAGGAGGACCTCGCTGCCGGCGTCCCTGTCTCATACGGCCTCCTCGGCTACCCAGTCTTGCAGGCCTCCGACATCCTTCTTTACAAACCGTACGGCGTGCCGGTCGGAAGGGACCAGGCGCCGCACCTCGAACTCACCCGCGAGATCGCGCGCTCGTTCAACTCCATCTTCGGCAAGGAGGTCTTCGACGAAATCAAAGACCTCATCCCTGAGGACGAAAGCAAGGCGAAACTCCCAGGACTCGACGCCGACGAGAACGGCAACCTCCGCAAGATGTCCAAGTCCTACGACAACTGCATCTACATCAACGAGTCGCCCGACGAGACCGCCAAGAAGATCATGTCGGCCTACACCACGCCGTCCAAGATCAAAAAGACCGACCCCGGAATCCCTGAGGGCTGTGCGGTCTGCCAGTATCTCAAACTCTATTCCCCAGACTGGCAGAAACAGTGGGACGAGGACGCCAAGGGCGAGCGCGGCTGCGTCCAGAACAAGCGAGAACTGATCGAGGCGATCAACGAATTCCTACGGCCCATCCGCGAGCGCAGGGCGGGGCTGGACGACGTAACTATAAGTGAGGTGCTTAGGGCCGGAAGGACGAAGGCGGCAGAGAGAGCCGAAAAGACCATGGACGAGGTTAAAGAGGCGGTACGCCTCCTCCGGTCATGAGCGCGAACATGGAACACAATCAGGTGGAGGGTCACCGTAATTGAGCCTGGACGATGGCTTTGACCAAAAGCAACCGGTGAAGAGGGTCGGCACCGCCCCTCTGTTCGCTGGCGTCAAGTCCATCTACTTCGACCTGGACGACACCCTCTGCGCCTACTGGAACGCGGCCAAGAAGGGACTCCGCCTAGCCTTCGAGGACCATCCGGAGCACGGCCACGCCGTCGACGACATGATCCTCTACTGGGGCGAGGTCTTCCGCGAGTTCGCACCGACCATCAAGGACTCGCACTGGTACCCCAAATACCTGGAGAGCGGCGAGACCACCCGGGTTGAACTGATGCGCCGGGTACTCGAGCGGGCGGGCGTCTTCGACGACGCACTAGCCTCCGACCTGAGCCACACCTACTACGTCGAGCGGCACGGAGCGCTCGAACTCTTCCCCGAGGCCCGCGAGGTCCTCGAGGCCCTTCACGGCAGGTTCACGCTCGGCCTCATCACCAACGGCCCAGCCGACATCCAGAGGCAGGAGATCGAGACGCTCCACATTCGCCAGTACTTCGACCACATCCTCATCGAAGGCGAGATGGGCAAGGGAAAGCCGCACCCCGACGTCATGCAGTTGGCCGAATCGCTCATGGGGCACTCAGGGCCCGAGATCCTCTTCGTGGGCAACAGTTATCGCCACGACGTCGCCCCTGCGCGCCACGCGGGCTGGAGACAGGCGTGGGTCAGGAGGCCGACCGACATCCCGCCCACCTCACAAAGAACAGAGCCGGAAGGGCTGCCAGAAGGAGAGGAGCCGCCGGACATCACGATCAGAAGCCTGCGGGAACTGCTGCCCGCGCTCGGCCTCTAGTCGCGCAGAATCCCATCGATCGCGAAGATCGGCGCACCCAACCGAACTGCGATCGCGATCGCGTCCGAAGGACGCGCGTCGATCTCGAACTCCTCCTTCCCGCTCTTGATGTACACCTTCGCGAAGTACGTCTTGTTGAAGAGGTCGTCGATCACCACTCGGTCGATCTCCCCATCGAGCGCCTCGACGCAGCGGACCAACAGATCGTGCGTCATCGGCCGGTCGGTCTGCGCGCCCTCGGCGCCGTAACTGATCGCCGTCGCCTCGTAGCCGCCGATCACGATCATCAGGTGGCGCCGACCGTCGGTCAGAAGCACGTAGTACTGCTTCGAGTCCTCAGTCTCGGAAATGACGATATGGTCGAAGTGCACCTCGACCAACTGCCGGTTGAGTTCGCCCTCGAACTCCGGTTCTTCGTCTTCGTCATACGGGAAGAACGACGGAGGCTGCGTAAAGTCTTTTGGATCGTCGGCGAATTCGTCCGCCATACACTTATTGTACTACGGGTTCTCGACGGCTCATGTACCCCGAAATCGGTTCGCAAGAGGCAAGTCCCGGGTTTTCAAACACTTCGAGCGCGTCCGCGAGCGCCTGCGCAGTATCGATGCTCGTGATGCACGCGACGCCCGTCTCGATGCACGCGCGCCTGATCCGCCCCGCGTCGCTGTCCGCTCGCTGCCCCGCCTCCGGCGTGTTGATCATCAGGCTCACGTCGCCGCTGAACAGCATGTCGAGGAGGTTCGGCGAGCCGTCCTTGATCTTCCGTACGACGTCGCATTTCACGCCTTCGTCTGCGAGCACCTCGCCCGTACCGGGCGTGCAAAC
>DATLWQ010000155.1:0-1741 GCA_035576225.1 Fimbriimonadaceae bacterium
AGTCCCGCCGAAGGTACCCGACCCCAGGTTCTAAGCGCAAATGAACGATGGGCTAGAGAGACCTTGGGGGATGAAGAACGTGTCCATAGTGATGTCTGGGTTCAATAGGAGTTCGACTCTCTACAAGTCAATGCACGGCTCCTTCGTCCTGCGATCGGTGCCGCGCGTGCGCCATCGATACCCCGACGTGCTTGGGATAGACTCCCCTCATGGGGCCGCAGAAGGGACTTGCCAAGACGCGGGTGCTCGTGTTCGCATGCTGCAGCGCTGCGCTGATCGTATTCGCAGCGTCCGCATACTTCTACACCGGCATCGGCCCTTACGACGTGCCGCCGAAGTCCCGCGAACTGGACAAGACGATCGCGGAGAGTAAGGCGCTCGGCCTACCGATGACCAAAGAGGAACTCATCGGCCCCGCACCGGCAGCTGACAAGAACGCCGCGCCTACGGTCATTGGTGCGATCACCGCCCTAGAAAAGAAGGTCTCCACTAAAGCGGTCAAGGGCGTCGACGTTAACGCAGGGAACATCCTGGAACAGGGCGCGGAGGGCCAGGCGCGGCGAGACAAGGTCGCCGGTCTCTCACCAGAACTAGACGTGGTCGTCGCGGGCCTCAAGGGCAGACCCAAGTGGTACATCGACCGTGATTACGACATGTTCACCGAACTGCAGTTTCCTGAGTTGGCGCAGGTCAAGAACGCCGGAAAACTCTTCGTCGCAAGAAGCGTCCTCCGGGCGCGCCACGGAGACGTCAAAGGCTCTTTGACGGACTTTGTCGCTTGTCGGCAGTTGGCCCGTCACATTGCACAAGAACCGACGATGATCTCGATGCTCGTCGCTATCGCGATCGACTACATGGCCATCGCGAGTGTGCCCTACATTGCGGACGAGTGGAAAGACAGTCCGCCAAGGCTCGCCGAATTGGAAGAGTCGATTACAGACACGAGCGAACCATTCGACATCCTCCCCGCACTACGTGGCGAGTTCTATTTCGCTCTGTCCACGACGCGCAATCTCAGCGCCCTCGGCGGCATCAAGGCGCTCACGTCGAGCGGAATGGATAGAGAAAACGTACCGCCGCTCGATCCGTCGACGGTCGTGCGGACGGGGCTGCCGAATGGAATGTTCGAGAGGGCGTCGCTTGACGTCATTGCAAGGAATTGGAACACCGTCTTCGAGTCGTTGAAGAACAAGAAACAACCCTACCGGGATTGGAGCGGGCCGCTTACAAAGTGGAGCAAGATCGCAGAGTCTCGATTTAGGACGAGCGAGATACTGGCTTTGGTACTCGCGCCTACCTACTCGGGGATCGACACGACGTTGACCGGAAGCGACGCGTACCAAAACGTCGCGCTCGCATTCATACGCTGTATGGAGTATCGCGCGAAAAACCACAGGTGGCCGTCATCCCTAAAAGAAGTTAACGCCGATCTGTCCGATCCTCTGGCGAATGGCAAACCGATCCAGGCGGTCTTCGCACCGGGCTCCCTCACAGTCTGGAGCGTCGGCAGAAACCACGTCGACGACGGGGGCGAGATACGGGGCCCGAACCACAAGACCGCAGACGACATTGCGCTCCGCTGGCCGCCACGGAAGAAGTAAGAGTGCCGACTACCAGCCGCGAGGAGCCAGCAGTTCCTTCTCGTCCAGCGACGACACGTTGATCCCCACCATCGGCTCGCCGAGGTTGCGGCTGATCTCCGCAAGTCGCTTGGCGTCGTTGAAGAAGAGCACAGACTCCA
>DATLWQ010000156.1:0-7290 GCA_035576225.1 Fimbriimonadaceae bacterium
GCGCCGCTGGCCGCATGGAGCAGTGGTCTCGACGAGTCCTCAACCAAGGCGAGTTCTTGGCGTTCGTTATCGACGGAAAGGTCCTCAGCATCGCACCGCTCAAGGACGGTGCGATCATTTCCGACAACGCGATCATCGAAGGCGAATTTGATCCCAAGGCGGTCGTCCAACTCTGTACGCTTTTGAGAGAGGGCGCCCTCGAAGTGAACCTCAAGCGGGAGAGCGAGCAGAAGATCGACGCAAGCATCGGGACCGGTGCGCTCAACCAGATAGTCATCGCCGGCGCTGGCTCCTTCGCACTGATTTGCGCGTTCCTGATCTTCTACTATTCGCTGCCGGGCCTCATCGCCGCAGTTGCGATGACGCTCTACACGCTGTTCACGATCACGGCGCTCAAGGCGATCGGGGCGACGTTCTCCCTAGCGGCCATCGCTGCGTTCATCTTGTCCGTGGGTATGGCGGTGGACGCCAACATCCTTGTGTTTGAACGCACCAAGGAGGAACTGCGTGCGGGCAGAGAACTGCTCAACGCGGTGGATCTCGGGTTTAAGCGCGCACTTTCGGCGATCTTCGACTCGAACGCCTGTACGATCATCACGAGCCTTGTGCTGTACACGCTCGGCACTGGCCCAGTCAAAGGATTTGCGCTGACCCTGATCTTTGGTGTCGGCATTTCGTTCTTCACGGCGTTCACAGTGACTCGCGCGTTCCTGATGACGGCTGTCAAGAGCGGCTTCCTCAACAATCCGAAGTACTTCGCCGTCAAGCGAAACTGGTTCGGCGAACGCATGGAAGAGGGTGCGCACAGCAAGCAAATCGAAGTTCTGGGGCGCTATAAGACCTGGTTTACGATCTCAGCCGTACTCATTGTCATCGGCGCCGGCTTTGTGGCAGCAGGCGGCATCAAGCCGAACGTCGAGTTCGGTGGCGGATATGAGGCGACGTTCCGCGTCGGCAGCGATGTGTCGAGAAGCGGCCTGACCGACACGCTCAAGAAGAACGGAATTGCGGATGCGAACGTACAACTCGGCTCCGGTATTGATCCAAAGACGGGAAAGGAGATTCGCTTTGCGTATATCACGGTGCAGAACATACCGGGGATCGATCCTAACAACACCGAGGCGGCCAAAGCCAAACTTGCGGAAGCCGCTGGTGGACTTTCGACCACGGACGCCTCCTTCCAATACGTCGGCCCGAAGATCCAAAAAGAGATGGTCTCCAATGCGATCCTCGGCGTCGTCATCTCATCGTGTCTGATCATCCTTTACATCACGAGCCGGTTCGGCGTCGCGCTCGGCGGCATGAAGAACGGAATCAAGTTCGGCCTCTCGGCGATTGCTGCGCTTTTGCACGACACCTTGTTCGTCATTGGTTCGGCGGGCATTCTTGGAATGTTGATGGGCTGGGAGATCAGTGCGCTGTTCATAACGGCGATGCTGACTGTCATCGGCTTCTCCGTGCATGACACGATCATCATCTTTGACCGAATCCGTGAGAACTTGCGCCGTCCGCACAAAGGCGAGACCTTCGAGCACCTCGTCGACAAGTCGGTCACGCAGACTGTCGCGCGCTCGATCAACACGTCCATGACGGCGTTTGCGCCGCTTATGATCCTTGTGTTCTTCGGCACGACTGTCCCAGAGATCAAGTTCATGTGTCTCACGATGGCGGCCGGCATCGCGGTCGGAACATACTCGTCGATCTTCAACGCGTCACCGATCTTGTGGCTGTGGAACAAGGCTGTCATCAAGAAGCACGGCGAGCAGGCCGACCTCATGATCGAGGCACAACGAGAGGCGAAGTTGCGGGCCAAACTGGCGGCCGCTCCGAGCGACCGCGTGTACCGCGACGAGGGCACCGGCAGCACCTACGGCCAGGTCAAGACGCGCAAGTCGGTCAGGGAACAGGCCAGCAAAGAGATCGACTTCGAAGACCTCTAAAAGACCGAGTCGACCCCGCACTGGGCGATCTCGATCGCCCGTAGGGCCGCCTTGGCCTTGTTGACGCACTCGGTGTACTCCTTGCTCGGAACGGAGTCGTAGACGATCCCCGCCCCGGCCTGAACGTACGCCTTGCCTCCCTTGATCAGGATCGTCCGGATAGCGATCGCCAGGTCGATGTCACCAGAGGCGCTGAGGTACCCGACTGCACCCGCATAAAGCCCTCGACGGGTCTTCTCGATCTCGTCGATGATCTCCATGGCTCGAACCTTCTGTGCCCCGGAGACGGTGCCGGCAGGGAAGCAGGCCCGGATGAGGTCGACGCCGTTCAGATCCTTGCGCAGCGTGCCAGTCACGCTGCTCACGATGTGCATCACGTGGCTATAGCGCTCGACCGTCATCAGGTCGCCCACGCTGATCGAGCCGTATTCGCAGACACGACCCAGGTCGTTTCTCCCGAGGTCCACGAGCATGACGTGCTCGGCGCGCTCCTTCTCGTCGGCGAGCAGGTCGCGCTCCATATACACGTCCTCCTGTGGCGTCTCGCCCCTCGGCCTCGTGCCAGCGATCGGGCGTACGCGCGCTGTGCGGCCATCAAGCCCGACGAGAAGTTCTGGCGACGCGCCGACCACCTCGAAGTCGGAGAACTGCAGGTAGTACATATAGGGCGACGGGTTCAGGGATCGCAGCGCGCGGTAAACGGAGAGCGGGTGCGCGCCGACGTCGGTGACAAAGCGCAATGACGGCACCACCTGGATGCAGTCTCCTGCCGAGATATAGTCGATGATCTTGCGGACGCCCGCTTCGAACTCCTCTTTTCCGATGTTCGATTCGACCTCGTTCGCCCCGCCCTTATATGTCGGGAGCGAGGGAAGTCCGCCCTGCAATCGAGACTTGATGCGTTCGATCTCCGCTTTGGCGTCCTCATAGCCCGACTCAGTTCCGTCTGCGAGCGCGATGATCCTGACGACGTTCTTCGCATGGTCGAACACGACCATGCTGTCGACGAGCATCATCGCGACGTCGTCCAGTTGCAGGTCGTCCTCTGGTCCGTCCGGCAGGTCTTCGATCGTCCTGACGTAGTCGTAGCCGATCATGCCAACCGCGCCGCCGCAGAACTTCGGAAGGTCGTGCAGCAACTGCGGGTGGATGGGCCTGACCTCTTTGGTGATGAAGGCGAGCGGATCCTCGCCCTCACCCAATTCTTGCCGCGACTGGTTGCCGCGTTGGTTGATGAGGACGGAACGGCCCTTCGTCCTGACGACCATGCGCGGCCGCACGCCGATAAAGCTGTAGCGCGCCAACTGCTCGCCGCCGGTCACGCTCTCGAGCAGGAAACCGTACGTCTCGTCGTGCGCCAGTTTCCAGTACGCGCTGAGCGGCGTTTCCATGTCCGCGAGCACGTCGCGGTAGATCGGCACAGGAGTGCCGAACTCGGCAAGTTTCTGATACTCGTCTCGGGAAGGCGACAGCACGCAAGGATTATGCCCTCAGGCGCAAATCTGCGCTAAGCCCGGTTCACAGGTCCAACTTAGCAATCCACACGAAAAGGTCCAGATTTCCTATCCGCACGGCTCAGGTAAGGGCTCCTGCTTGATCGCAAGAAAAATAGAAGAAAAATGGCTCAAACCTTGACAAATCAAGCAACGAGCGACAACAATAGGTCCACGTTCGGTTCACAGGCGGTCAAGCGCCGCGGAGGAACCAGGAAGCCGATCGGCAACAAGATCCAGGGCGGGTCGCTGGCAGGTTTCGAAGAACGGATTGGATCCACGGACGGAGACAAGAAAACATGGATGAACTGGCAGGGAAGCCTGGCTTCTTCGAACGCGTCGTCGGCTTTTTTCATCGTCACGAAGACGAAGAGTTTGACGATCACACGCACACGATCCCCACGTCGCACGTACGCATCGGCGTCGATCACACACACCACTTCACGGTCAGAAGACAGGTCGTCTCTTTCCAGGACGCCGTCGCAGCCGCCGACGGCCTGAAGCGCAACGAGTCCCAGATCATTAACCTGACTCTGGCTTCGCCGGATCTGCGCGAGAAGATCAAGGACTTCATGTGCGGCGTCAACTACACCGCCGAGGGGTCGTGGGAAGAGCTCGGCGAGCACGTGTACCTGCTTGCGCCCGCCAACGCCTACGTCGAGGTCGCTCCCTGTAGCCAGGCTTCGACGCCTCACAGGTTCGACAGTTCCATTTAGGAGAGACCAAAGAAAAACGGACGCGACTGACGACCGTAAACAACGAGTAACTCAATAAGCAAACCTCCCTCTCCCCGCAGGCACTGCGGGGATTTTTTTGGGAGTAGACTCGCGGCGTGGCAGGCTTTACCACACATACAGGAAAGTTGGCGGTCTACAACGTCGACGACGTCGACACCGACCGCATCATCCCGGCCCGTTTTCTATCGCGCGTGTCGCGGTCGGGCTATGGCGACCTGCTCTTCAAAGACGTCCGCAGTGACGACTTTCCGCTCGATCAGGAGGACGCGAAAGGCGCTTCCATCCTCGTCGCGGGCAACAATTTCGGATGCGGCTCTTCGCGAGAGCACGCGGTGTGGGCGATCCAGCAGGCGGGCTTCGTCGCGGTCGTGGGGCTGACGAGGAACGGGTCTCCCGGCTACAGCGACATCTTTCGGCAGAACGCGGCCAACTGCGGCCTTCTGCTCGTCGAACTGGCCGAAGAGGGCCACTCAGAGCTTGTGGGGGCCGGCAGCGGAGCGATGGCCACGATCGACCTTCCTGCCCAGACTGTCACGGTTGGAGAGCGGACATTCTCCTTCGAGATCGATCCTGCGGTCAAGAACCAACTGGTCGCGGGTTTGGACCTCATAGGCACGACGCTCCTTCAGGACGCCGAGATAGGAAGGTTCGAGTCTGAGTGGTCGGCCTTCGCGCCTATTGGCGATACGAGGACGGCGCCTGGTGCGTCAAACTAGGCAGAGAACCCCAGGGAGCCAGTAAAGAACAATGTTGACACTTGCAATCGCAGCACTCCTGCTTTCCGGAAGCCCCGCCTCTCCACAGCAGTCGCAAGGGGGCCAGCAGGAGAAGGAGCCCAGGTACAACCAGTTCCGCAAGTTCCAACTCAAAGACCTCCAGGTCGTCGAACTGAAGGTTGGAGAGAAGGAGGAGCACAAACTCAGAACCTGGGTGATGGACACCGAACTCAAGCGGCAGGAGGGGATGATGTTCCTTGAGGACCAGGACGTCGCGAACGATCGAGCCATGATCTTCGCCTTCAACCGCGCCCAGCTCTTGAGTTTCTGGATGAAGAACACCTACATCCCGCTCGACATTGCCTACATGGGTGCGACCGGCAGGATCCTCAAGACTTACACAATGCGCCCGCTGGACACCTACACCGACTACGGGAGCCGCTACCCGGCCAAGTACGCGCTAGAGATGAAACAGGGCACGATCGACCGACTGGGCATGAAAGTCGCGCAGACGATCAAGATCCCGGACGACGTCAAAGCGAAGGACTGAGCATCGCTCGCATCAGTCTTCTTCTTCAGGGTCGACCGGCTTCATCATTGGGAACAAGAGCACTTCGCGAAGATGCTCTGCTCCAGTGAGCAGCATGGCGAGCCGGTCTATTCCGATCCCACACCCACCTGTCGGCGGCATTCCGCCTTCAAGGGCAAAGAGGAACTCTTCGTCCATCGGGTGAGCCTCGGCGTCGCCCTTCGCCCGCTCACGGACTTGCTGCTCGAACCGCTCTCGCTGGTCTTGGGGGTCGTTGATCTCGCTGAAGGCGTTGCACACTTCGCGACCGAGAACGTATCCCTCGAACCGCCGAGTGAACCCTGCGCGCGCGGGATCCTTCTTCGCGAGCGGGGAAGTCTCGATCGGATAGCCGACGATGAACGTGGGCTCCTGCAGCGTTGGCTCGACAAAGACCTCAAGCAGTTTTTCGATCAGTCCGCCCAAGTGCTGCTCGTCCTCGGCCTTGATCCGCTTTCCTGTCGTTGGATTGACCACCTCGCGTTTTCCTAGCGCTGCCTTTGCCTTCTCGAGAGACGACAAGTCGTCGGCAGTGAGCCCGCACTGCTTCTCGATTGCGCCCAGTAGATCGACACGTTGCCATGGTTTGCTGAAGTCGAGCCCGTGGACAGTTGTCGAACCGAAGACCTCCGTGCAGGCGGAGCGGAACAGATCCTCGACTGTCTCCATCACGTTTTCGAGGTTTGCGTAAGCCTCGTACCACTCGAGAAGGGTGAACTCGGGGTTATGGCGGTTGGAGACGCCCTCGTTGCGGAAGACGCGGCCGATCTCGTACACCTTCGGCACGTCGCCGCAGATGATCCGCTTTAGATACAGTTCTAGCGAGATGCGGAGTTCGACGTCGACGTCGTACGCGTTGTAGTGCGTCGCAAAGGTGCGCGCCGCGGCCCCGCCCGCGTGCATCTGCAGCATCGGCGTCTCCACCTCCAGATATCCGCGTGAATCGAAGAAGTTGCGCACGGCCGACACGATGCGCGAACGGTCGAGCAGCATCTTTCGCGCCTCTGGGTTGCAGACTAGATCGAGGTGACGGTGCCGATACCGCTCCTGGACGTCAGTGAGGCCGTACCACTGCTGCCCGTCCTTCTCCTTGCCCAAAGGGAGGGTCTGCAGTGACTTGCTGAGTGGAACGATCGTCCGGACGTGGATCGACTTCTCGCCTGTGCGCGTCGTGAACAGTTCGCCCGTTACGCCGATGTGGTCGCCGATGTCCAGCAGGCGAAAAGCCTCCCACGGGGTCTCGCCGAGGTCGTCCTTCTTGAAGTAGCCCTGGATCCGACCGTCGCCGTCCGAGATGTGCGCGAAGGCCGCCTTGCCCATCAGCCGCATTGAGATGATCCTGCCTGCAAAGGAGACTGTCTTGCCCTCTTCGAAGCCTTCCAACAAAGCCTGGGCTGAACCATCGACGTCGAACCGCTCAACGCCGTAAGGATCGGCGCCGAGTTCGCGCAGGCGCGCCAGTTTTTCGAGCCTGATTTCGCGCAGCGATTGCTCCTCGCTCATCTAGGGCGGGATTCTACTTGAAGGTGCCGCGCGTACCCTGGGGAGGGGGAGCCAAGTCAGGATCCCAGTGGAAGACGCGCCAGTCGGGGTCGAGCACCGCTGACGTGACTTTCTTTGTGACTTGGAACTGGAGGTTCACATTGCGGTCTTTGACTTCGACGGACCACCTCTGTTTCGTGCCGTCGTCAAAGACCGCCTCGATCTGGGTGACGAACCGAAAGACCTCGTCCCCTTTCTGATCGATGCGGAAGTGCAGCACAGAACCTTCTTGTTGCCATCCAGTGTCCCATCGCGGCGCACCACCGTGGAGGAACCACTGGTCGTAGAACCATC
>DATLWQ010000157.1:0-1933 GCA_035576225.1 Fimbriimonadaceae bacterium
CCCGCCGTTTCCGTCGTTGCCGGCGACGTCTGCGATCAAGATGCCGCATCCAAGGTCGCCGACACCCTAGAGCACATGCAGGGTGAACGAGTCTTGATCAACTGCGCCGGTTGCGCCCAGTTCGGCGACTTTGCCGAGGCCGACATCGACCGGGAGATCGCGATGGTCGACGTCATGCTCTCGGGCACGATGCGGATGACCCGGGCGATCCTTCCACAAATGCTGGATCAAGGGGCTGGGACCGTGGTCAACGTCCTCAGCGTCTCTTCGACGACCGTCTTTGCCGGGGCGGCGGGCTACTGTAGCGCCAAGGCAGGAGCGCTCATGTTCACACGAGTGCTCGCCAAGGAGGTCAGGTCGAGAGGAGTACGGGTCATCGCGGTTATCCCTGGGGCCACAGACACTGGGATTTGGGATGGTATGGAGAGCCATCCGCCAAGGGAGGACATGCTGACACCAGGGGCCATAGCGGAAGTCATACGTGACGCGATCAATGCACCCAGGGACAGAAACCTTGACGAGATCGCGGTGATGCCGCCGAAAGGCATCCTCTAGTTTCGCGCGTACTGGTCGATGAACTCGTCGAATACCGGCAGGAACGTCGTCCACTCGTCGCGCTTGACCGCGCGCACGTACTTCTGCAAGGAAAGGTACGGCACGTACTTGGGCCTGCGCGGCTTGCGCGCCAGACGCATCCTCGCCTGGTCGGGTGTCTTGTCCCCCTTCTTCAAGTTGCACTTGCGGCAGCACGTGACGAGGTTGTCCCAAGTGCTCGGCCCTCCGGCCCAGCGCGGGGTCACGTGGTCGATCGTGAGGTCCTTCGTCGATCCGCAGTACTGGCACGTGTGGCTGTCCCGCGCCAGGATCGAGTGCCGCGAGAGCCTCAGTTGCGGCATCGGGCGACGCACGTGGTAGCGCATGCGCACCACGGACGGCGCGCTCCACTCAGCCTCGCTCGACCTCACTAGGCGCTCGGCGTCCTGAATCACTTCAGCCTTGCCCACCAGTACGAGCGAGACGGCCCGGCGCAGGTTGCACACGTTGAGCGGCTCGTAGTTGGCGTTCAACAGCAGGACGTCGTATTCAGACAAGGTCGCCCTCCAGACGGAAAAGGTCCGTATGCGCTGGCATACGGACCTTTTCTGACGCACGGAGGGCCGGACGTATCAAAGTGTCGGCCCATTGATCGGGCCGCAAAAGGCGTATGCGAAACACGTTGCTTTCGTGCATCAGAACTTCAATACGTCGCTCGTTGTCGAAACGACGCACCTCTGTCCCCTATTTTGCCGCAATTTGACAATCGTCTGCACTGGCAATTCTTACAGGGGAGTTTTCGGTAGAATCGAACCTACCTCTTGTTCGTCGGACTTATGCCGAAAGTTAAAGTAGAAATCGGGCTGAAACCATGGACATTCTGAGAATTCGCGGAGGAAACAAGCTCATCGGAGAGGTCGAAGTGCCCGGCAGCAAGAACGCCTCGCTTGCGATCCTGTCCTCGGTGCCTCTCTCCAAGGGCCAGATCGTCCTCCACAACGCCCCCGAGATCTCCGACGTCAAGATCAAACTGGCCCTCTTGGCCGACTTCGGAGCAAAGGTGGAGTGGCGGGAGGGCTCGGTCTACATCGACTGCTCCGATCTGCACTACCACGAGCCCGACGAGACGCGGGTGCGGCCGATCCGCACCTCCTTCTACCTGCTCGGCCCGCTCCTGGCGCGCATGGGCAAGGCCAGGCTGCCGATGCCCGGCGGGTGCCTGATTGGGGCGCGGCCGGTCGACTTCCACCTCAAAGGGCTTGACCTCCTTGGGGCTAACGTCGAAGTCGCCAACGGCGCGTACACCGCCTCGACCCCTGGTCTAACAGGTGCCGAGATCTACTTCGACTTTCCCAGCGCGGGCGCGACTCAGCACCTGATGGCGACCGCGACCCTGGCC
>DATLWQ010000158.1:0-4667 GCA_035576225.1 Fimbriimonadaceae bacterium
GTCTTTGTTCGCCTGTAGCCACTTTTCTGCCTCCGACATGATCAAGTCTGGAGCGTAGTCAACACCGATGAACTGGTCGAAGCCCTCGCTCGCGTCCTTGATCTTCTGGTGCGCGTCGAAGTACCAGTTGTCGGTGACGTGTACGTCGTGGTTGTTCCAAAGGTGGGTCGGGTAGTAGTTGTGCGCGTCCTTCTGGCACAGATAGCCGAAGAACTTGTCAAACCCCTGGAAGCAAGGGTGCCCGGTCGAGCCCGGCCCTCCCAGCCCCCACTTGCCGAAGGCGCCGGTCGCGTAGCCTTTCGTCTTCAGCACTTCGGCGACGGTGACTTCGCTCGCTGGGATCGGCAGTTGCCCCTCCGGGTCATAGCGGCCCCATCCACCCATCTCCTTGTTGCCGCGCACGTAGGCGTGAGCCGAGTCCTTGCCCGTCATCAGTACGCAGCGCGCCGGCGCGCACACGGGCGCGCCCGAATAGTGTTGCGTGAACTTCATCCCCTCGGCGGCGAGCCGGTCGATGTTCGGCGTCTCGATCTTTTTCTGCCCGTAGCATCCGACCTCGCCATAACCGAGGTCGTCGGCGAGGATGTAGACGATGTTGGGCAGGCTAGTCTGTGCAGTGACGGCGAGGAGTGCGGCCTCGAGGAGCATCCTCCCATACTACCGCGCGCCCTTGGCTCAGACGCCCACGGCTTCCGCCGCCATGACCGACCTCTCAGCATCGCCGACCGTGCAGACGAGCCTGCCGCCCTCGCCCACCCGCACCGCGACGGAGAGTTCGCCCGTCGGCAGGCGGAACTGCTTCCCTGGAGTGTCGTCGTGCTCTTCCCACATCTGTGAAATGGCGTTCCAGTCCGTCGGTTCCGGCACCGCTTTCACCTGCGCCAGCACACCCTCGGCCACCGATCGTGCGTCTCGGCGCTCACCGGTCGCAAGCAAGATCGAAGTCGCGCGCCCGGCGATCTCCGGCGGAAAAGCGATCTGGTTCAGGTTCAGCCCGACGCCAATCACTGGCACTTTGGAACGGCCCGGCGCGGTCAAGAGTTCGGTCAGGACGCCTCCCACCTTCTTACCCCCCATCACGACGTCGTTTGGCCACTGCACCCGCGCGCCGAGGTACGAGGCGACCGCGAGTGCGACGGCCATGCCAACGAGCCACGGTTCGTCGTGAGTCGCGTAAGAGCGAAAGATCAACGACATGGTGAGCGAGTCCCCTGCGGCGCTTTCCCAGCCGCGCCCAAATCGTCCGCGTCCAGCGGTCTGGTCGTGCGCGAAGACGACTCCGATCGGTTCGTCCATCACGGACTTCGCGGTGTCCTGTGTCGAATCCACAGAGTCTAGGACCAGCCAGTCGCCTTCGTCGAGAGGGGACTTCATTTGATTTCTAGGTGGAAGGGAAGTGCAGCCGCCGAGTGCGTCAGCGCGCCGACCGAGACGGCATGCACGCCGGTCTGCGCGACTCCTCGCACCGTTTCGAGCGTGACGCCGCCGCTCGCCTCGAGCCGTATGCGCTTGCCAAACTTCTTCACCGCGTCCTTCATCATGAAAGGATCCATGTTGTCGAGCATGACGATGTCAGCGCCCGCTCCCACCGCTTCCTCGACCTGCTCCATCGTCTCGCACTCCACCTCGATGAGCGTCATCTGGCCCGCCACCTTCTTCACCGCCTCGACCGCTTCACGGACAGAGCCGACGGCGCGCAAATGGTTGTCCTTGAGCAGGACACCGTCGTAGAGGCCCATGCGGTGGTTCTTTCCACCTCCGCAACGAACGGCGTACTTGAGCAGTGAGCGCAAATAGGGCGCCGTCTTGCGCGTGTCTACGACCGCGACGTCCAGTCCTTGCACCTTGTCGACGAACTGGCGCGTCAACGACGCGGTCCCGCTCAGCAGCATGATAAAGTTCAGCACCGTCCGCTCGCGCGCGAGAAGCCGCGATGCCTCGCACATCCCCTCGGCGACCACTGTGCCCGGGCTGACTTGCGCTCCGTCCTCGAGGCTCGCTTCTGCGTAGCAGTCCACCGGGTCGTCGGGGTCAGGCTGCAGCAGGCCCACCGCAAGCCCAATGCCACAGGCCACACCGTTGCCCTGCGCCTCGATCACCCACTTGAGCGTCTGGTCTGGCTTGAGCACGGCGGCAGAGATGTCGCCAGTGCCGATGTCCTCCGCCAGCGCCCCATACGCGATGTCGTACCACCCTTCCGGCGCAGGGTGCCGCCAGCCCGGCGTCATGCGGAGTCGATCTCCACACCGGAGCGCGCAGAAATCTCTTCGATCAACATCGTGTACGGCACCTCGATCTCGTTTCTCAGCCACCCCACCGGCACACGGATCCTGCCGGAAACGAGGTGGGCGAGCGGACGGATCGTCAGCGTACCCCCACTGTGCCCCACCTTGAACTTGTCCTTCCCGGCCGCCTCGATCGACTCAATCTCGGAGTAGAGGATCGAGTCCTGGCTGATCGGGTTCTGGACCACCAGACGGTCTTCAAGCAACCTGTAGACGCTCTCGGCCGAGTGCTTGTGGACCATGTCGGCGGCCGCCCCTCTTCCAAACTCCGCCGCGACCGACGCCGCCCGCATGATGTTCTGGCGGATCGAGGACTCCCCAGCCTCCTTGGTCAGGGCACGGCCCTTGCGCTTGGCGCTCTCGATTGCCTCCTGCGAACCTGAACTGAACCAGTGTAGGAGGTCGGGGGGTCGATAGATCGCTGTCGCCATGGTGCCTTACGCCCCCGATTTGGCGAGGGCCCTGTCTTTGAGGAATACGGCGCGATGGCGCGCTGCGATGCGCTGATCCTGGGTTCCATGGACCTCCATCGTCGAAATCCACGAGTCCACCGTCCTTTGAGACTCGGGGAACCCTCGCAGGCCGGCGCAAGAGGCCCAGCGCACCCAGGCCAAGACCCGCAGGCCGTCCGATAGCGAGATCTCCTGAAGTTCCGAGACGTACTCCTTGACTTTGGCCGCACGATCGGCCAGTTCCTCGTGCGAGACCTCGCGCCGCGCCTTCCGCTCCTCTTCGATCAAGTAGTCGGCCGCCCCGACGAACTCGTGCATCCTTTGGTGCGTCGTGCTGACCTGGAAGAACGCTCCCACCGCTCGGCTTGCCTCTCCGAACATCCCGCGCGCCGTCAGCCCCCACGTAGAGAGCGCCTTCAGCACGCTCATCAGCCGCTTCGTGTGAGCCAGCCCGATCAGGTGGAACAGCGCGGACCTGCGCATCGCCGTGCCTGTGTTCGCGGGGCTCGCAGTCAGGTATCCCAGGCTCTCGTCGTACATGAAGTCGAGCGACTGTTCGAGGCACCCCATCACGTGGTCGACCGCGGACTCCGCTGTGTCGATCGACCATCCCGGGCTCAGCGCCTGGATCCGAAGGTGGTCCTCCTCGTTGACCATGATGCTGATCAGCCGCGATTCGTCGCTCAGGAGCGCGCGCCCCGGCTCGTTCGGACGAAAGTCCGCGCTAATGAGCCGGTTGCCCAACAGGAAGTCGCGCTCGGCCGCCGTCAGTTTGTTGTGGACGTGCAACTTGAGCCGAGGGTGCTGGATCGCATCCAGCACGCTCTTCATGCACATTTCGAGTTCCGTGTCG
This sequence comes from Fimbriimonadaceae bacterium, assembly GCA_035576225.1. Lineage (GTDB taxonomy): Bacteria > Armatimonadota > Fimbriimonadia > Fimbriimonadales > Fimbriimonadaceae > JADFMN01. The sequence goes on from DATLWQ010000158.1 coordinate 3,591, forward strand.
CTTGCGTGGTGCGGGAACCGATGGCCGACCAGGTTCCGCGCCCGCCTCTGCCTTGTACTGATGACCACGTCCGACTTCGGCGCATCGCCTTCGAGCCAGGCGGGGGACGGCATCGACCGCAGCACCATCTTCTTCCAGGCTTCGGAACTCGGCTGTTGGTCGGTCATCTGTCCAAGTCTACACTTGCAGGCTCGTCCGCGCGCCGGACGAACGACATGCGTTCTTCACTGAACTTTCCGCAACTCTCTTCGGTACTAACCTACATGGCACGCGTGCTCGTCCGCCTAGGCTTGGTGTTGTCCGTCCTGGCCGCTTTCGTCCTGGCCCCTGCGCAGGACATGACCCAGGATCAGAAACAGGCCGTCCTGAATGCGCTAGGCGACGTCGTCATGCACGAGGCTTACGTGCCTGGCGTCGACTTCAGCAAATGGCCCGACCTCCTCGAAAGGCACAAGGCACAAATCGACCTAGCCACCGACGTGCGCTCCTTCGGACGCGTCGTCAATCAGGCCTTGCGCGACTTCGGGTTCAGCCACATTCGTCTGGCAAGCCCGCGCGCGACCTCGCTCCGCGGTCAGACCTCGACCGTGGGTGCAGGCGCTTCGGTCGTGCCGACTCCGGACGGCCTAGAGGTGCGGCGTCTGATCGAGCACGGCCCCGCCAGGGACCTTGGGCTCGAAGTCGGCGACGTCATCACCAAGATCGACGGCGAAAAGCCGACCTCGGTCGGAGACCTCGACGGGGAGGAGGGCGCCAAGAAGAGCATAGAGATCAAGAAGAAAAGCGGTGAGGTCAAGACCGTCGAACTCGAAATCAAACGCTTTTCGACGGTGACGGAGGAGACCATTTCGTGGCCGGAGCCCGACACCGCCGTCATTCGCATCAACACGTTCTCCGCGGGGTATGGCCGGACTAACGTCGAAGACCTCATGGACGAGGCCGCCAAAGCGAAGTACCTCGTCGTCGACCTTCGCTCAAATGGGGGCGGCTCGATCTTCAACCTCATGCACTTTCTGAGCGTCGTGCTTCCAAACCGTACAGACATCGGCACCTTCATCAGCCGACGCACAGCCGACC
>DATLWQ010000159.1:0-5551 GCA_035576225.1 Fimbriimonadaceae bacterium
ATCTCCGTCACCCACACCTGGGCCGAGAGCGCCTTAAGCGCCTGTGAGCAGCCCTTGCCCACGTCGCCGTAGCCGCAGACGACAGCGATCTTTCCGGCCACCATGACGTCGGTCGCGCGCTTGATGCCATCGACGAGCGACTCGCGACATCCGTAGAGGTTGTCGAACTTGCTCTTGGTCACCGAGTCGTTGACGTTGATCGCGGGGAAAGGCAGCGTGCCTTTCTTCTGCATCTCGTAAAGCCGGTGGACGCCGGTCGTCGTCTCCTCGCTGACGCCCTTGATGTTGTCGCGGATGCGCTTGTAGTAGCCAGGGTTCGTCTCGAGCCGCTTCCTGATCGCGGCGAAGAGCGCCTTCTCTTCTTCGTTCGTCGGATTGGCGACCGCGCTCGCGTCCTCCTCAGCACGGCAACCGAGCAGTACGAGCAGCGTCGCGTCGCCGCCGTCGTCAAGGATCAGGTTCGGCGTCCCACCGTCCGCCCACTCGAAGATCCTGTGCGTGTACTCCCAATACTCGTCGAGGCTCTCGCCCTTGATTGCGAAGACGGGCGTCCCACCCTCCGCGATCGCAGCAGCGGCGTGGTCCTGCGTCGAGTAGATGTTGCACGACGCCCAGCGCACGTCCGCGCCGAGCGCCTTCAACGACTCGATCAGCACCGCGGTCTGGATGGTCATGTGGAGCGACCCGGCGATGCGCGCGCCCTTGAGCGGCTTCTCTGCGGCGTACTCCTCTCTGATCGCCATCAGGCCGGGCATCTCGGTCTCGGCGATGGCGATCTCCTTACGGCCCCAGCCGGCGAGGCCGAGGTCTCTAACGACGTAGTCCTGTGTGTTCGTGACCGTACTCATGATCTCGTTCTCCTGGGCCACAGGCGTTAAAGAAAAAACACCCGTGAACCTCTGTTCACGAGCGCCGTTCGCTTTCGCTGAGCCTGGTCCCGACCTATTCGGGATCGCAGCGCTCCTCAGCAACTGAATTATTCCACAAGTTCGGTCTCGCTGCAAGAAAATAAGGACTCAGTCCGCGTTCGAACCGTCGTTCGCCTCACCTTCCAGGGCCGCCGCATCCGCCAGGTCTTGAAGCCGGCCTGTCGATCGTTTGTTGACAATAAGATCCTGCTTTCCAATGACCGGCACGTTCAACGTGCCAAATGGCATTGTCACTTTCCTTGACCAAGCGTCCTCAAATGAGACTCCAGTCGCAAACGTCAGAAGATCGATTCTGCGCGGAGGATATCCGATTTGTGGGACCGCATCGTCAGAGGTCAGATCGTTCGTGCTGACCGTCAAGGAACCAACTCCAAACTCTTGAAGAGCTACGAGCACCCGACTCGCGTTGTGCGCGGTCGGTCGAATCCAAACGTCGAGGTCGCCGGTCAGCCTCGGGTGTCCGTGGCACGCGAGCGCGAGCGCGCCGACCACCATGAACTCAACCTCGTGCTTTTCGAACGACTCGAAGAACTCTCTCCAGTCGGGGTTGAGGTCCATAGTAATCCTCCATGAGTTGAAGCGCGATCTGAACCCTTTCGGAAGGGGAGAGCGAGAGGTAATAGTCGCGGTCGGCGCGGTCTGATTCGCTGTGCGACTTAAAGACTTTGACCTCGCGGTTCACGAGGAGATTTTACCGGACGTAGTGGATTTGCGGGTCGTCGAGATCGTCGAGAAGCATGATCGAAACGATCGGCATCGGCCTCGCCTGGGCGATCCGCCGCGCCTCGTCGAACGAGACCTCCAGGGCCAACATCCCCGGAAGTTCGATGTACGAACCGAACTCGCTGGCTCCCGCCTCGGTGGAAAAGCAAGCAAGGCCGTGCACCCCGTCATGGCTGTAGCAGCCGTACTTCTCGCTGGGTACGTGCTTCAGGACGTAGAGGGTGCTTGGGAACTCCGTGTCCAGTCCAAGCAGGGGGCAGTCGATCGTCTGCATGCTCATGGCAGTTCCAATCTATCTATTGGCAGGATTGTGCCCCTTCTCAAGCCCCAATGCTAGGACTGCTTCAAGAACCTTTTGCCGACGATCGTCCCAGGTTCGGGCTTGCCCCGCATGTCCAGCGTGCAAGGAGTGTTCAACTTGACGTCAGAGTCGATGTAGGCAAAGGCCAGGCCGCACTCCAGGGTCGGGGAAAAGACCCCGCTGCAGACCGTTCCGACCGTCTTTCCGTCCACCTTGACCTCCATCCCCTGCATAGGCAGGCGCTTGCCCTCCAGCCTGACCCCGCGCAGTTTTGTCGGCGTTCCCTCGGCTCGGGCGCGGTTGATCTCACCGCTGCCCAGGAAAGTCTTCTCCTTGCCGATCGCCCAGCCGAGCGCCGCGGCGATCGGGTTCATGTCGTCGCCGAGTTCGTGGCCGTAGAGAGGCAGCCCCGCCTCGAGCCGCAGAGCGTCGCGCGCGCCCAGGCCGCACGGCTCCACGCTAGCCGCGACAAGTGCGTCCCAAAGGCTCTCCGCGCCGGAGGCTGGACAGATCAGTTCGTAACCGTCCTCACCCGTGTATCCGCTACGGGCGGCGAAGCACTCGACCCCGGCGACCTTGCACTGCACGACGGAGAAGAAAGGCACGGACCTCATCTCGTCTGGCTTGTCGGAGAGCCCTGCTACGATCTCCGCCGCCTTCGGCCCCTGCACTGCGATCATCGCAGTCTCGTCGGTGTAGTCCTCCATCGTGACGCCGTAGGTGTTGTGCGCCCTCAGGTGGGCGACGTCCTTGCCGTGGTTCGCCGCGTTGACGACCATTCGGTACTCCCTGTCAGTGATCCGATAGACGATGATGTCGTCGACGAGCCCGCCCTTCTCGTTCGGAAGCATCGAATACTGGCCCTGAAGGTCGCTCAGCGCTGCCACGTCGTTCGCCGTTACGTACTCCAGGTACTCCAGCACCCTGTCGCCCGTAAACCTGAGCCGCGCCATGTGGCTGACGTCGAACATTCCGGCCGAAGTCCGGACAGCCTTCGACTCCGCGATGACCCCCTTGTACAGCACCGGCATGTCATAGCCGGCGAACTCGACCATCTTGGCTCCGAGCCGAACGTGCGCATCGTGGAGCGGGGTCTTCAGGGAAACTGTGCTCACGGAGCAAGTATATCCAGGAGCCCGAACCTGCCCGCGAACTAGGGCTTTAGGTTCAAGCGAACTGATTGGCACGCTCAAAGCGTCGTACAGAGTGACGGCTGGTACAATGGGCCAGCCTAGGTGGATACGTGGGCATGGTTCCTTGTGACAAGTGCGGTGTAGCGAACATGGCGGACAGCAGGTTCTGCCGCGTGTGCGGCGCGCCCATGGCCGCGCCCATACCAAGGGCGATGAACTCTGACGACCTTAAGATGGTCCACGACGCCCAGCGCATGTTCGGCGAAGGCCGCTACGATGAGGCGTCGCTACTGGCCACCGCCATCCTGGAAGACGTTCCCAACTGTGTGCCCGCGCTCGCCGTCAAGGGCGACTGCCACGAGCAGATGGGCGAGTACCGCGAGGCGCTCGACATCTACCGCACGATCCTCACCCTTGAACCCGAGTCGCAACTCGACCTTATCCGCGTCAACCGGCTCGAAAAACTGGTCGCCAGCGGCGAGATCGAGGTCGCGAGGCCCGATGGCCGCAGGCGCGCAGCAGTCGGTGCGGCCGTTGCAGCCGCGATGCTCCTCGTCTCCTCCGGCAGCGCACTGATCATCGCGATGCAGAAGGAGCAGCCGACCACTTCGGCCTACGTGAGCCAGAACGCCGTGACCTCCGAGCCGTTCATGCCCGTCTCGCCAGTCCCGGGCGCCTACAGCAACTACAAGCCGAACGTGCAGGACAAGCCGCAGGACCAAAGCACGGCCGGTATCAACGCCGTCAACGACCCGTTGAACACGTTGAACCCGGTCACCAAGACCGGCGAGCAGCACAACATCGCAGGCGGGACCCTCCAGGACGTGCCGCGCGCCATCGACGAGCCCAACGTCCCGATCACGATTTCACCCGACAAGGTCGCGCTGGCCACAAAGCAGAGCCAGAACCCTCCCGGCGTCGCGCCCAACTCCGGCGTGGGCCGCGACCCTGATCCCGTCGTCGTCGACAGTGGCAAGAAGGACAAAGGCGACGCGAGCAACGGCTCTATCGTCGAGATCAAACCTTCGAAGGACTCCGGCAACAACGACCAGAAGATGACAGCGACGGAGCGCGCCGCACAGATCGACACCCTGATCCGTGTCGCGAGGGACCAGTACGTGCAAGGCAACTATAAGAAGGCTGCCGAGGCGTACGAGAAGGCCCTCGCCGCCGGCGCCAGCCCCGCCAGCACCAACCAACGCCTAGCCCAGTGCTACGAGAAACTCGGTCGAAAGGACGACGCCGTCTCGGCGTACGAACTTGCGATCAAGGCACTGGAACAACTCGACCAGAACGACACCCGCGTCCAGACAGAGATCGACGCCTGCAGGTCGGCACTGAAACTTCTGCAGGGGTAATCGGGTGTTTCGGCGACTGGTCCCTGTTGCCGCACTCATCGCGTTCTTCGCGCCTGCCACCCTTTACGCAGCACCCGAGGTCTTGATCGTCCAGCGACTCTCCAAGGACAAGGACGACTTCAACGTACCGGTCGTACAGCACCTCGCCGAACAACTCGATATCGAAGGGCGCGTCTCGCCCATCGTGTGGTCGATGCTAGACCCGGTGTTTCGCGCCTACGTCGACGACGGCAAACTTCCCGGATTCGTCGAGAACCCCGACGACAAGAAGATACGCGACTACGCCGGTCGTCTCCACGTGAGGTACGTGCTGGTCGTGGAGGCCGTCGCCCGTAACGGGCAGGTCATCCCCCAGGCCCAACTCTTCGAAGGAACGAGGTCGAGCCCCCTGTGGTCGATGGTCCGCGAGGAGAAGCGCGGCAAGCCGCGCCTCGTCGTCGTCGAGAACGGAAAGGTCGACGAGGACAAGACCCTCGCGATCCGCGAGAAGTACGCGAACGTCCTTTCCGAAGGCACGATGACCGCTATGGCCGTGCTCATCAACGGACAGCCCGACTGGGACGGCACCGCCAAGACCCTCGCCCGGACGTGGACGCGCATCCTCGCAGAAGGACCGTTCAGCAAGCTCGAACCTCAGCGCCGCACCTTCGTCCCAGACGCCGACCCCGGGCTGGGATTCGGCACGGAGACGACCGCAACGATTCTGCCCGCACCTGCCACCGGCAAGGCGCTAGAGCGCGCGAAACTGCTTTCGCAAGACGGAAAGTACGACGACGCAATCCTCGTTCTTCGCGACGCCATCGACGCCGATCCTTTCAACACCGAGTGCCGCCAGGAGTTCGCGAAACTGCTCATCAAGGTCGGTGAGCCAGACCTCGCTGCCAGAGAGGCGGAGCGCGCCGCCCACCACCTCGAAGACCCGGGAGAAATGTGGGCGCTCGCCGCCGAAGGCTGGGTCGAGGAGGGAGACGACGACAAAGCACTTGAGGCCGCCAACCAGGCGAGGGCCCGCGGCGTCGACACGCCGGAGATCCTTCTCGTGCTGGGCGAAGTGTGGCTCATGAAGGGCGATCCGCAGAAATCCCTCGACGACTACAACGCTCCGAT
>DATLWQ010000160.1:0-4320 GCA_035576225.1 Fimbriimonadaceae bacterium
GCCTTCGTCAAGGACGTTTTCGCCGACATCGGCGTCGAACTGCCGCGCACGGCAGCGGAGCAGTACAAGGTGGGTACGCCCGTCACGAGGCTAGAAGACCTCAAGCCCGGCGACCGGCTCTATTTTTGGGACAACAAGCGCGGCATCATCGGCCACACAGGGATCTTCGTCGGCTTCCAGTCCGACGGCGGAGCGTACTTCATCCACTCCAGTAAGAGCCGCGGCGGGGTCGCGACAAGCGACCTGCGAAACCCAATGTGGCGCCGTCTCCTCGTCGCCGCACGCAGATAGCGCGCTATGAAGGTGCGTGCAGCAGTCCTCGACAGCGTCGGAGCGCCCTTCCAAGTCCAAGACCTCGATCTCCAGCCGCCTCAGGCGGGTGAGGTCCTTGTGCGCGTCGCGGCCGTCGGTGTCTGTCACAGCGATTGGCACCTCGTCACTGGTGACACGAAACATCCGCTGCCGCTCGTCCCAGGACACGAGGGCGCGGGCTACGTCGAAGAAGTCGGCGAAGGCGTGACGGGGTTTGACAAGGGAGACCTCGTCGCCCTCAACTGGGCACCAAGCTGCGGCACCTGCTTTTACTGCCGACACGGAAGGCCGTGCCTCTGCGAGACGTACGTCGGCCCGATCTGGAAGGGCACGATGCTCGACGGCACGACCCGCTACAGCCGCAACGGCGAGCCCGTCTACCACTACTCTGCACTCGCTTGTTTCTCAGAGCGTTGCGTCGTCCCCGCGCCGTGCTGCGTAAAGTTAGACCCAACCCTACACCCCCACATCGCCGCGGTGATCGGCTGCGCGGTGACGACCGGCGTCGGTAGCGTGCTCAAGACCGCGCGCATAGAAGCAGGATGCAGTGTCCTCGTCATCGGTGCAGGCGGCGTCGGACTTTCTACCGTCATGGGCGCCGCTCTGGCCGGGGCCGCCACGATCATCGTCGCGGATCCGCACGAGTCGCGGAGGAACGCCGCGCGATCGCTCGGCGCGACCAATGCCTTAGATGCTGCAACCAGAGAGGAGATCGCAAGGCTTACCGAGGGCCGCGGCGCAGACTACGTGTTCGAAGCGGTCGGAACCCCCGCCCTCCAAGAACTCGCAGTCGAGTGCGTCCGTCCCGGTGGAACCGTCGTCTTCAGCGGCCTGTCGCCAGTAGGATCGGCGACGAACATCCCCGGCTCGCGTCTTGTGAGAGAAGAAAAGACCGTCATGGGATCCTACTACGGCACGGCCGACCCCGCAAAAGACTTCCCGTTCTACGCAAGGCACTACGACGCCGGACTGCTCCCGCTCGACCGACTCGTCAGCCACCGCTACTCGCTCGACCAGATCAACGAGGCGTACCAGGACATGCTCGACGGCACTTCCCTGCGCGGAGTCGTTGTGTTCGAGGACGCATAGCGGTTCCCGACAGGATAAGGGTACTTCGAGCCAAGGTCGCTCGCCGTCTGCGGCGCGTTAGGTAGGTCGACGATCGCCCCGTTGGGCATCCCCATCCCCACGGGATCGAGCATCGCTTCCAGCGGAATCCTGACGGCCTGGTTCACACAAACGTCGTACACCCTTCCCGTCTCCGGCCCGCCGTACTCGACGCAAAGGTCTCGGATGCGGCCTTCGGCAAAACCGGGCTTGTCCAGCGTCTCCTTGTAAAGTTCTCGGATCACGTCGTCCAAACTGCGCGTGTTGCGCGAGTTGGCGCGGATCGCAAGGTCGAGCGCCATGCCGATCAGTTTCCCCTTCGTGTAGTAACTGAACCCGTAGCCCTGGCTCCTTGGCGCCTCCCAAACGCGCGTGCTCGACTCGTTCGCGGTCACACGCGTGTAAGCGGTGCCTCGGTGGAACCCATTAAAGATCCGCGTCATCGTCGTGAGGAACGTGGAGCGCGAAATGAGCCCAGATCGGACCTGTAGGATTTCGGCGTAATAGTCCGTCACGCCTTCAAGCCACCAAAGTGCGCCGGTGACTGCAGGCTTGGTGTAGTCGAACGGCCCCAGCACCGCGGGCCTGATGCGTTTGACGTTGAAGCAGTGGAAGTACTCGTGGAAGATGATCCCTCTCGCCTCCTCGGCAGACGTTCCCGTGTGCAGCCCGATCTTGCAGCAGTTGCTGTGCTCCAGCCCGCCGCCGGGTCCACCGAAGTCGAACAGGAACCAGTACTCCTTGTACGGCAGTTCGCCAAAAATCGCCTTCGTGCTCTCGACCGCCTTTGTGCACACGCTTGCATAAGCGTCCAGGTCCACGTCGCCAGGATCGTTGAACGCCGCGACGTAATGCTGCTTGCCGCCCGCCATGAACGCTTTGACCTTGAGGTTCCGGCTCACGGCGAACGGCGAGTCCGCCAGTTGGTCGTAGTCCTTCGCGACATAGTCATTGGGGTGGTCTGGAAGGCTCGGCAGCGCGATCGCAACCGGCATCCCCTCAGGAGATAGGTGCAGCACCTGCTGTTCGTTCATATGGCCCTTGAACCAGCCGAACACGCCCGCGCCCGACACGAACATCTCGTCCGGAGTCACCCGCAGTTTCGCCCCGAAGTTTCCCAGGCTCTCTTTAATAAAGTAGACGACCTTGTCTGCACCGTCCGGGATCGTCCACAGGTTCCTGTCGTCGCCTTGCGTCGACGGGACCTCTTCGCCTGCTTTGTAAAACGTGATCGAGGCGACGTTCTTGCCAAAATCAAGGATCTGATAGTCGCCGGGCGCCCAGGCGGGAAGCCGGAATTCGTTCGACGTGCCCGAGTCTCCGAGATCGACCGTCACTTTCGCCTGTCGCGTCTCCAGAACAGGCACGATCGAGTAGTCGGCGGCAGTAGCCTGCACGGCGACGAGAGCAAGAAGAAGAAGGAGAGACCGGCGGTGCACGAAGTAAAGCCTACCTTTTGATCCGGTCGACGAACTGCACGAAATACTTCCTGCTGTCCCACGGACCCGGCGCGGCTTCCGGGTGGTACTGGATGCTCGATGCGTCCTCCGACTTGATCCTGATCCCTTCCACAGTCCCGTCGTTGACGTTGACCTGCGTCACTTCCGCATTCGTGCCGGCAAGCGAGTCCGGATCGACGGCGTAGCCGTGGTTCTGGCTCGTGATCGTCACCGTCCCGTCGGTCAGGTCCTTCACAGGGTGGTTCGATCCGCGATGTCCGAACTTCAGTTTGTACGTCGATCCGCCCACGGCGCGACACAGCATCTGGTTGCCCAGGCAGATCCCGAACATCGGCCGCTTGCCGAGCAGCCCCTTCACCGTCGAGACGACGTCGTCGAGTTGCACCGGGTCGCCTGGGCCGGGTGAGAGCAGGATTCCGTCGGGCTTGTACGACATGACCTCGTCCACCGTCGCCGTCGCAGGCACGACGATCGAGCGCACGCGCAAGGCAGCGAACCGGCGCAGGATGTTGTACTTCAGCCCGCAGTCGATAACAGTGATCGTCGCGTCATAGTCCCCGCTCGAATCGCCGACGTCCTCACGCCCGCCTCTTCCCCAAGCGTAGGGCGCCTTCGTCGTGACGGTCTTGACGAAGTTCTCGTCGTCGTACCGCCCGGCGTTCTTGAGCGCATCCAGGGCTTCGTCAGGTGAGCCGGTCGTGAGAACGACCATCGTCACACCCGCGCTACGCACTTTCTTCGTCAACATCCGTGTGTCGATCCCCTGGATGCCGACCATGCCACGCTCTTTCAAGAGTTGGTCGACCGTCTTCTTCGTGCGCCAGTTGCTCGGCTTGTCGCAGGCCTCGCGCACGATGATCCCCGATGGCTGGAGCCGGTCGGACTCGAAGTCGTCGTCGTTGATCCCGTAGTTCCCGATTAGGGGATAGGTGAAGAGTACGATCTGCCCGGCGTAGGACGGGTCGGTGAGGATCTCCTGGTAGCCGGTCATCCCGGTGTTGAAGACCAGTTCCCCGGTGGTGAGGCCCTCTGCGCCCAGCGCGCGGCCCTCGACCACCGTGCCGTCAGCGAAGACTAAGTAGGCAGGCACCGGGTCGCGCAACATTATATCCGCTGAATTGCCGCTACTGCGACTCATGCCAGCCGTCGGCCACCGCCTGGGCGACGCGCGGCGCGACGCTCTTGTCCAGCGGGTTCGGCAGTACCTGCTCGGCCGTCGGCGACTCCACACATGCTGACAGGGCGTGGGCGGCGACGATCTTCATATGCTCGTTGATCCGAGTCGCCCTCGCGTCCAGGGCGCCCCGGAACACTCCCGGGAACGCCAAAACGTTGTTCACCTGGTTCGGCAGATCGCTCCTCCCCGTCCCGACCACAGCCGCGCCAGCCTTGAGAGCGACCTCTGGCATGATCTCCGGCACCGGGTTTGCCATCGCGAACA
>DATLWQ010000161.1:0-11566 GCA_035576225.1 Fimbriimonadaceae bacterium
AGCCCGGTTGCTATTCGGTCTGGTGGAGAGATAGATATGATTCGGAAGGCTTTTACACTTATTGAATTGCTCGTTGTCATCGCGATCATCTCGATCCTGGCCGCAATTCTCTTCCCGGTCTTCGCGCAAGCCAAGGTGGCGGCAAAGAAGGCCGTGGGGATTTCGAACCAGAAACAGATCAGTCTGGCGATGATCATGTACACGAACGACTACGACGACCTGTACCCGCGCAATGACGACTGCGCGCCGTTCTCGTCGCTCAACCCGGTCCTTAACTCGAACCCTTGGAACCCGAACGGTGCCGGTTGCAGGACGTTCCCGTTCTATTACAGGCGGAACCACTTCTCATGGCAGAAGTGGATCATGCCGTACGTCAAGAACGTGCAGGTGTTCGAGGACGGTCTGCGCCAGAAGCAACAGGACAACTGGAACCAAAACGGTCAGTTGGTGTACGGTCTCGTTCTGAACTCTGCGGTGACGGGGTCGCTCGACGTGTATGCGCGGTCGGCTACCTTCAAGCGACAGTTCCGCGACAGTTGGATCGGCGGCTCACAGTTGAGCGTCCCCGACCCGGCGCAGGCGAACCTCCTACTCACGATGCCCCTTACGCCAGAGGCCGTGCTGCCTGGAGCGTCGGACGACAGCGTGACGGCTGGCGTCCATGTCAAGGTCTGGCCGCTAGCGATCCGCGAGTTCTGGCAGTACCGACTCATGAAGGGCACGGCTGACGACTGCGTCAACAGGAGGGAAGGCACAGTGCCTGACGCGCAAAAGATGCCCGCCCAAGGCATCCTCGTCGGCTTCTGCGACGGCCACGCGAAGTTCCTACCCGCTGCACAGTTCCTGGCACTGACTCCTCCGAAGGAACAGTACATCCCAGGCTCGTCCTCGGCGGACTCCTTCTCCGGTTGGACCTTCCCGGCCACTATGGAGTGCGACTTCACGAAGACGACGGGCAACGTTGGCTTCTCTGCCGAGCCGAACACGACCATCGACTACCCGCTCTGGGCGCTTGGTGCACAACCGTGAGACTGTGGCTTCTGTGCTCCCTGGTGGCCTGCTTGGCTCTCGGTGGCTGCCTGCACACTTCTGACTCGGCTCAGACGTCGAAAATGAACGAGTTCAACGCTGCAGCAGTCGAGAAGGCCGCCAAGGACGGTGGCAAGCAAGCCCAGTACGATGCTGCCAAAAAGCGCGAGGAAGAGTTCCTAAAGAGCAATCCCGACGTGGAGCAGCAACCGGAAAAGGGCCAGTAGCCGCTTACGACGACAAAGCCGCCCGGCAGACCGAGCCGGGCGGCCTTGTCTGCCTCTGCCGGACGCCGATTTGCGATACAATCCCCGTAACGGATGAAACTCGTCGTCTGCATCGTCCACAACCGGGACAGGAACAAACTCACCGAGGAACTGGTCAGGGAAGGCTACAAGTTCACCGTGATCGGCTCGACCGGGGGCTTTCTGCGGGAGGGCAACACGACCTTGCTCATAGGGGTCGAAGACGAGCAGGTCGCCGCACTCAAGTCGATCGTCCAAAAGAGTTGCAAAGCGCGCGAGCAGATGGTCAACGTCATGCCCTTCGAGGCCGCCCCGCCGGGCGCGTTCATCCCGAGCCCAGTCAAGGTGCCCGTCGGGGGCGCAGTCATGTTTCTGATGAACGTCGATGAGTTCGTGCGCTACTGACCTGGACGCCCTGCAAGGGCTCGAGCGCGCGAAGCGGGCCGTCGCCCGCGTCCTTTCCGCCGGTTCCGCCTCCCACGCACTCCTGCTGTACGGCCCCGAGGGTGCCGGAAAGAGCCGCCTCGCCGACTACCTCTCCCAGGCCTGGCTATGCCAGAACCCCCGCGAGGACGGCGGCCCGTGCGGTGAGTGCTCAGTCTGCGCCTCTTTCGGTCGAGGTCGCGCGGTCGACTTCCAACGCATCCCGCCCTGGGGCCCTGCCAGCCAGATCAAACTCAGCGCGATGCACCCCGTGCCTGGCTGGGAACAGGACACCGACCGCCCCGATATCGAGTTCGTCCTCGACTTCATCCGGACCAGGCCCCTGATGGCGAGGCACAAGGTCATCGTCTTCGAGCGCGCCGAAAGGTTGAACTACGACACCGCCAACTGCCTGCTCAAGACCCTCGAGGAGCCGCCCGAAGGCGTCCGCCTCATCCTCACGACGAGCGAATTCACGAGGGTCAGCCCCACAATCCGCTCGCGCTGCCTCTGTCTGGCATGCGAATTGCCTGCCGATCAGGGCGTCACGTCCGCCCAGGCAGATCGAACGCCGGTTGAATCGGTTTTCGGCGGTTCTCCTGGCGGCGTGGCGCGTGTCTTGGAAAACCGCGAGGTCTACGAGGATCTATTAAGCCTCCTCGAAGGAGCCTGGCAAGGGCCCTTCGGAGCCGCCTTCAGAGTGGCCGAGAGGTGCAAGGCCATCGCCGACAGGCTCGCCAAGGCGCTCGACCTCAACGCGAGGGAGGCTCACACCCGGACGATCGAGGCCGTCGCCGCATGGGCGCACAGCCGGGCCGCAGACAGGCCGTACGTGCTCAGGAGCATCGCCGAGGCCCACCGTTTGGTCCAAGGCAATGCCAACGCGACCCTGGTCTACGAGAAAATGTTTTTGGACCTGCTGTATCATAGGTAGGAACTACTCAGGCCCGGGAACCAGTATATGCAGTCCGAGGAACGGAACAGGTTGATCGCTACTTGGATCAAGTCGGCAGGCAGGACGAAGCAGGAACGCCTCAAGCTCTTTGAGAGGTTGACGGCGGACACCCATCGTCAGGCCTACAACATGGCGATGCGCCTGACCTCCAACCGCACTGAGGCCGAAGACCTCGTCCAGGAGACCTTTGTCCGTGCATACCGGTTTTTCCACCGGTACGACGAAAACCTGCCGTTCACAAGTTGGATCTATAGGATCATGACCAACCTGCACATCGACGCGATGCGCAAGAAGACGAGGCTCCGCACCGTCAGCATGGATCAGAGCGGCTCCGACGGCAGCCAAACCTGGGATCTTCCCGACGAGACCGCGTCGACCGACTCCGAGGTCATGGAGTCTACGCTCGAAGAGCCCCTCCAACTTGGGCTCAAGGCGATGACGTCCGAGTTCCGCACCGCTGTGGTCCTCGCCGACATCGAGGGACTCTCCTATGAGGAGATCGCCGACGTGATGCAGACCTCCGTCGGAACCGTGAGGTCCCGCATCCATAGGGGAAGGCGCCAACTGCGCGAGTACCTTGGCAGGAACTGTCCTGGCCGGTACGAGGAGACTTTAAAGTGAACTGCCAAATCGCTCAAAACCTGCTTTCCAGTTACCTGGATCAAGAACTGACGGGCGAACAGATGCTCGAGGTACGGTCGCACCTCTCCCTGTGCAACGACTGCAGCGCAGAACTCGAAGAGCTCCGTGCCATCAAGCACGGCCTGGCCTCGATGCCCTCGCCGTCACCGAGGGCCGACCTTGTCCCGAGGATCATGGTTGCAATCGGCGCCGTCGAGCCAGAGAGGCCGAGCCGCAGGGCCTTCGGAGCCCTTATCGCAACGTCAGTCGCGGCGGCGGTCCTCGCGTTCCTGCTCTTCAATGTGTTCTTCAAGCCCGTGGCCACAAAGCCAACGGCCGACTCTTCTCCAGCGTACGATGCGGCTTCGGATCGAGCCTTGACCATTCCCGAGTTGGAGGGTCACGCGCCTTTGATCCCCGTCAACCGCTTCCCCTGATGTGCAGGATTGCTGCTTCCGTTCTTACAGCCTGCCTAGCCGTCGCCGCCTCCGCCCAGTCTGATGTGAATGCTCTCAACCTGTTGTTGAAAGCGCTCGATGGACAGAGGTCAGTCAGGGCGACCCTGCTCCAGAGGCGGGCCGATGGCGGTGCGCCGATCAGCGTCACCGTTCAGATAGACCCACAGAAAGGTATCCGTGCAACTATCACGCGCCCGTTTGTCTACGCTGGCGCAATCTCGTTCGACAATGGTACAGAGTGGCGCAACTATGACCCGCACGACAACGTGCTGCGTATCGAGCGCTCACCCTATACCTTCAGAATAGACCCCGTCTTCAGAGCGAGACTGATCGAGAAGAACTTCGAGGTCACGTTTGAGAAGGATACGGACGTCGCCGGAAGAAATGCAAAGATCGTGTACATGAAGGGGCTCGACCCTGAAGTTTCCGACTTCAGGCTAGCGATCGACGCCGCCAACTACCTGATCCTGAGGTACGAGGTCGTTCAACCCGACGGTAAGAAGTTGACGATGGTGGAAACGACGCAGGTGCAAGTCGGGGTCCCGCCGATCGGCAACTCCATCGAGAACATCGCTCCCGACGACGCGCAGATCAAGCGCGAGTGGGGGCCCGTGCAGATCGCCTCGCCCGGGCAAGCCCAGTTGTTTGCCGGGTTCACGCCCGTCCTGCCCAAGCAGTTTCCCGCCGGGCTCGCTCTTCAGGCCATCCACATCATGGGCGACTCCGCCAAGAAGTTCGTCGCCGTCCGTCTGTCCGACGGCATGTCCGTCGCCACCGTCTACCTATGGGCGCGGATGGACGAAGACGACGAGCCGTTCTCCGGCGAGGCCGACGGAACCAGTTTGAGCGGAATCAAGGTGAGAGTGCTCGGAGAGGTCTCGGCGGCCACCAAGAGACGCCTAGCCAACGATTTCTTGAGCCTGAACGAGCACAATCTTGGGCCCCTGGAACAACACCAGACCTCTTACACGTTTATTCTAAATAGACCACAGGCGTGGGGAGAACCGCTCCTCACAGGCCTATACTTCGGTAGGAACCAATGAAAAACTGGACACGAGTCTTGACGCGACCCTATCTCATTTTGACCTTCGGCGTGGTCGTCGGCGGTGTCGTCGTCGCCTCAGTGGAGAAGGCGCCTCTCATCGGCATGAACACGCTGAAATACGTGCCGATCCACAAGACGATCTCCTATTCGCCCCCGACCGAGGGGGCGTCGAAGGGGACCTCCCTCGCGGATCTCGACGCACAGTACACCCAACTCAGCGAGTACGTGGGTGAGGCCGTCGTCCACATCCACGTGGACCCCCAGTACCGCGGCCGCTTTATGACCAGCGGCGGCGGTGACGGTTCCGGCTTCATTCTGACGACCGACGGATGGATCGTGACCAACGACCACGTCGTCGGCTCCTCCAAGGACGTCAAGGTGATCCTCTCCGACGGCAGGGAACTGGACGGCAAGGTCTCCAAGACGGGCGATCCCAACATGGACATCGCCATGGTCAAGATCGATGCGCAGAACCTGCGCACTCTCCACTTTGCCAATAGCGACGGGGTCAAGCCCGGCCAGATCGTCATCGCGGCCGGCGCGCCGTTCGGCCTTGAGAACTCGATCACGTTCGGACACGTCAGCGCGATCAGCAGGCCCGGCCTTGCCAGCGACGGCATCGGTGCCACACGCTACTACGCAGGCATGATCCAGACCGACGCGGCGATCAACCCCGGCAACAGCGGCGGGCCGCTCGTCGACATCGACGGCAACGTCGTGGGCGTCAACACTTCGATCTACAGCACCTCCGGCGCAAGCGCCGGCATCGGCTTCGCGATCCCCGCGAACGTCGTCCAGGTCGTCTCCAATGAACTCATCAAGACCGGCAAGTTCGACCGCGGCATGATGGGTATCGTTCCGCGCAACCTCAAGCCCTATGAGCAGAAGGAGAAGGGCATCATTGGTGCCTATGTAGACCAGGTCAACCCCGGTGACCCCGCCGACAAGTCCGGCATCAAGGTCGGCGACGTCATCACCTCCATCGATGGGGTCAACGTCCGCAACGAGACCGACCTCAGAGTCGAACTCTACAAGAAGTCTCCCAACGACAAGGTCACGGTGGTCTACGACCGCGACGGTAAGGACCACACGACGAGCATGGTTCTGACGAAGCCGACCATCGAACAGCCGCAGCAGCCGCAGTTGCAGTTGCGACAGCGCGACGACAACCCGTTCGACGGGTTCCCCAACCTCCGCGACCTGATGCCGCCCCAGCCTCCGACCCTCGGCGTCACGCTCAACGACCTCGACGACACCATGCGCACGCAGTACAACCTGCCTGGCGGAGTCGACGGTGCAGTGATCGTCAGCGTCAAGCAGGGTTCGCCCGCCGACAAGGCCGGACTCGAGGAAGGCGACGTCATCACCGCCATCAACGGCAACGACGTCAAGAGCGGTGAGGAGATCGCGGAAGTGATCCAGGGTTCGAACGCTGGAGACACCATCGTCCTGCGCACCGTGCGCGTCAAGGACGGCAAGGCGGTCGAGCGCACCCTCCACGTAAAACTCTAACTGACCGCCTGGTCAGGCACGAATCGGCCCCGAGGCAGAGCCTCGGGGCCGCTCTTATGACCGTTTGAACCTGCCGTTTTGGTCATTTGAGCCTGATTTGAGCGTGAAATCCACAAGAAAGTCCGCCAACCGCTTGCTTACCAGGTTCAAATGTGGGCAAACTGTGGCCGGTCGCTTGAACCTAGGCCCCTTGACCGGAGGTTCGGTGGATGGCGGCCCTCTAGCGATCCGAGGAGATTGCCGAGGAGGGATAATGCAGTTCTATAACTTGAAGACTCGATCTCATGTAGACGTACCGGACTCGATGGTCAAAAAGACCAAGATGGTCCGCAAGACCAAAAACGGCCAACAAGTCCGTTATGCCCTGAAGGCGGAGTATCAGGGCTCCTCCCTGTTCAAGTTCGTGAACGAGGCTACGTTCAAGGCCACGAACGTTCCAGAAGTCTGAGGACTACGACCGACAAGTTCTAGAGCCCGGCTGACCGGCCGGGCTCTTTGTCATTTTTAGCGACGGTTGAACCGGGCTCTCGTCGCATCGTCTCACTTAACATGGCGGTTCCAAAAGACCAGGCGAAGATCGCCCACCTTCTTAGGCGCTTCGGGCTGGGAGCGAGCGAGGCCGAGATCGACTTCTACGGCAAAGACGGCATCAAGGGGGCGGTAGACCGCCTTCTCGACTATGAGGACCTCGACGAAGGTTTCGACGTCGAGCCATCCGTCTTCTCCAACCCCAAGAACGGCGTCGTCAACATGCGCGGCATGCAACTCTGGTGGTACCTGCGCCTCTCCGCGACCCGCCACCCGTTCGAGCAGAAGATGACCGTCTTCTGGCACGACCACTTCGCGACCAGCGCGGCCAAGGTCGATGTGCCCGAGGCGATGTACAACTATGTCGAGACCCTGCGCCAGAACGCCACCGGCACGTTCGGCGACCTGCTCACCAAGATCAGCAAGAACCAGGCGATGCTCTACTGGCTCGACAACAACGAGAACATCAAAGGCACCGCCAACGAGAACTTCGCCCGCGAGGTCATGGAACTCTTCACACTCGGCGTCGACGACGGCTACACGGAGAACGACATCCGCGAGATCGCCCGCGCCTTCACGGGCTGGGCCTTCGGCATCAAGCGCGGCGGCAGGGTCATCCCCACGCAGAAGCCGAACCGAAACACCGTTTTCCTCAGCATCCCCGCTCGGCACGACGACGGAGAAAAAACGATCTTTGGCAAGACCGGCGACTACAACGGCGACGACGTTCTGGCCATGCTCATCGCCAACCCGAACACCGCCCACTACATCACCAAAAAGATCTGGGAGTGGTTCGTCTACCCCAACCCCAGCAACGCCACCGTCGACGAGTACGCCAAGAAGTGGATCGCCGCCAACCTCGACACAAAGGAACTCGTCCGCGCCATCGCCAACAGCGACGAGTTCTACAGCGACAAGGCCCGCCGCGCGGTCGTCAAGAACCCGATCGACTTCTGCGTCTCGGCCTGGCGCTCCCTCGGGATCGGCGAGGCCGTGATGGATCGCGTCCGAAGTGCCGGAGCCGATCAGAACACGCGCCGCTTCGCCGGGTCGGCCGGGGTCCTCGAGAGCGCCACAAAGGCGATGGGCATGGAGCTCATGTACCCACCCGACGTCTCCGGCTGGGTGAGCGGCGAGGAGTGGATCTCCACCGGATCGATGGTCGAGCGGATCAAGTTCGCCGACCGCCTTTTCGGCGCCCAATCGCGTGGCATCCTGGCGCTTGCGATGCGCGACCTGCCCGTAGCAGGCAGCACGCCGGAAGCCGTCGTCGATAGGCTCCTGTCAGTATTCGACGCCGACCTTCCGAAGAAAAAGGTCCAGATCCTGTACGAAGCGGCCAAGGACAACTCGAGCGGGCCGCTGACCCCCGCTAACATCGAGCCCACGCTCGACGCCGTCACGCGCCTGATCTTCGGGTCGCCCGAGTTCCAGTTCAACTAGCGACCGACGGTACACTCGCTTCCTCGAATGACTGTCGACGAGCAAATGGACGTCCTCCGTCGTGCCACGACGGAGATCATCAGCGAAGAGGCCCTCGCCGAGAAGATCAAGCGCGGCGAGCCACTGCGCATCAAACTCGGCGTCGATCCCACGGCGCGCGACGTGACGCTCGGCTGGGCAGTCGTTCTGCGCAAACTTCGCGACTTCCAACGCCTCGGGCACCAAGCCGTCCTCGTCATCGGCGACTTCACGGCGATGATCGGCGACCCCAGCGGAAAGAGCAAGACGCGCAAGCAACTCACCAAGGAAGAAGTCCTCGAGAACGTCGAGGCCGTCAAAGAGCAGTTCGGCAAAATCCTCGACATAGAGAAGACCGAGATCCGCTTCAACTCCGAGTGGCTCGGCAAGATGACCTCCGCCAACTGGCTCCGACTCTGCAGCCAGGTGACCGTCGCGCGCATCATGGAGCGTGACGACTTTGCCAAACGATGGGCCGCCCACCAGCCAATCGCGATGCACGAACTCATGTACCCGCTCATGCAGGGCACCGACTCCGTCGCCCTCGAGGCCGACGTCGAACTCGGCGGCAACGACCAGAAGTTCAACAACCTCATGGGGCGCACCCTCCAGGAGGTCGCGGGGCAAGAGCCGCAGTGCGTCGTCCTCTCTCCGCTCCTCGTCGGCACCGACGGCACCGAGAAGATGTCTCAGTCCCTGGGCAACTACGTCTCGATCGTCGACACGCCCAACGACATGTTCGGCAAGACCATGTCCATACCCGACGGACTGATCCTCGACTGGTTCGAACTCTGCACCGACGTCCCGATGGAGGAGGTGCGCGCGATGCTCACAGAAGACAAGAACCCGCGCGACGCCAAGGTTCGCCTCGCCAAGGAGATCGTCGCCCTCTACCACTCGCCGGAGGCTGCGCAGCAGGCGGAAAACTACTTCGTCGAGACCTTCTCCAAGGGCAACCAGCCCGTCGAGGCAGTCGAGGCGGAGATTCCCACCGACCAGATCAATGACCTCCGTCGGGTCGGCGTCGCTGCGCTCATCTCCGCGCTCGAACTCGCAAAGTCCAACGGAGAGGCGCGCCGCCTTATGCAGGCCGGTGCAGTCTCGCTCGACACAGAGCGCCTGACCGATCCGTTCCTCTCACTGCCCGTCGACCAGATGCGCGGGAAAATCCTCCGCGTCGGCAGGCACCAGTTCCGCAAGTTGCGTTAACGACTCCGAATCCAAGAAATGCAAGCGGATTCGCAAGAATAGGGCTTAAGGCCTATTTCGTCATGCCAACGTTTCGAGTACGGGCGGGTCTGCTACCATACAAGTCGTCGGCTTCGGGGAGCGTTTTTCGAAGTCAAACGGAGAAATACAGTGAAAAGAAGTCTATTCACCTTGTTCGTCGTAATGTGCGCCTTTTATGCTTCAGCTGCGGCAGGCCTGGCGTCGCCAAGGCTAGCTTTGCCAATGGGTACCATTGACTTCGCTGCACCCAGCTCGCTTGGCCCAAAACCAGTGTGTGTTGGTTGTACGCCGAGCACCTCGTTCCAAAAAACTACGGTAATCGAGAGTGGAGAATGCAGTGGCGGAACCCCTAATCAGTACTTGAGTTGGACTTGCCAGAGATTCTCGTGTTCAGGTGGATCTACATACTACTGGGTACTAGAGAACTACGTTGCTGGTGGATGCACGTCGGACGCGATCGGATTCCCGCCAGAGTGTCCCAGCGGCTCCTGTGCGCCGTAGATGAGCGAGAGGGGGCGGGGAATGAATTTCTCTAGCAGAAGAGATTCTGCTTTAACTCTTATTGAGGTAACGGTAGTTATTGCTATCATGCTTGTCTTGGTGTCCATACTGACTCCAGTCTTGCTCCGTGCCAGGTACAGCGCCTATAGGGCCACGGAAATCTCGAATATGCACCAACTGGGCATTGCAGGACAAATCTACAGCAGTGACTACGGACATTATCCGATCAGCACTCTTCAACTTGGCAATAAATATGTCAAGGATCTCGCTTGGACACGAAGAGATCCCTATCCGGACGGATTCGTCAATGCGAGCATTCGATATTGGAACAGTATCTCTGTCATGGGCGGCGGAAGACCGCTGAGAAAGTACAAGGTGACGTTTGCGGGGTTTGGAGACTTCTACCCCGTGCCACCGATGCCAGATTTTGATCCATCAAATGCAAGTCACATAACGGCAAGGGACAGTCTGTTACGCGACTATGAACGATACGTCGAAAACAGGGAGTCCTCAGGCTGGCTTGTTTCCGTGGCCGAGGGCGGGGGGCCAGCGATCATGAAGGATCCCTGGCAACAGCTGACACGGCCGATTCTTCGCCTCACCTTCGAAGGGTCTGTGGTGCGCCGTCCCGGTTGCCTTATTGTTAGCCCCTCTGTCCAAGGCTATGGCCCTGTGCTGTGCTATTTTGACCCTGAATCCGGCGACGAGACCTATGGCCAGTGAAGTCAAGCTAAGGCTGGTCTTCTCGAGTGTTTTCTTTGCAACGCTTTCGGTACTGTTGATCCTCTACCGGATCGCCGAGGTGTCATATTGGAACAGCAGATCCCTTTACCACTCCAACCCAACTACCATGGTTTTGGGAGAGTTGTTCCAGCATGTGGGAATGCCTGTAATTGTTTCGATCGCACTATTGTTCTTGTCCGTTGCAAGGGATCGCTGGCCGTTCCGTGCTATCGCGGTCTCGCTTGCTTGCCTGGCTGTATTCATCGCATCTAGTTTCATCGGCCACTCGACCCTGACCTTTTCAGACTTCCTGGACGCGGTCGTGCGAGGCTCTGTTCTCTATATTGTCGGATCATCATTAGCCTTCGCTTCGGCCCGCCTCGTCGTCAAGGCGGCGGACAGGCTCTAGTCTGGAGTGAGAAGCAAACCTCTTCGAAATAAGGAACTCTCTCTACCACAACAAGGAGCCAATGAGTATGTTTGATCGAGATGATTAGGAAGGGGGCGGAGAAGGAGACCAATCAAACGAACAACTGCTCCCTGTACGCCCCCGACAAGATGGGAGGGTGCGGCTCCTGCCGCACCGCAAAGCCGAGAAAGTCAGGCTTCCAAATTGCTCACTCTTGCCCGATCCTCTACCTCTAGTCCCTTTCGTCATTGAGCGACACCGATTACGCGACCTGCAATCTACAGACCGACCACAGCCAACTGACAATTAACTATGCGAACAACTGCTCGCTGAACGATGCTGCGTCGAAGTCGCGCAGATCCTCCACCTTCTCACCCACACCGACCAGTTTGATCGGAATCTTAAACCGCTCGTAGACCCCTATCA